>JBDHXU010000060.1:0-21021 GCA_039810905.1 Cyclobacteriaceae bacterium
TCTTTCAGGGCGGAAGCTTTGTCCTTTCCTGAAAGTAATTCTGTATAGAAGGAGATCATCAGTTGGGCCGTACTTTCATCAGCAACCTTCCACAGCGAAGCGATGACGCTGCGGGCGCCTGCCATCATGAAAGCCGTGGTAAGTCCACGCACTCCTTCACCTTCTATCTTTTTCCCCAGAGCCGTCTCGCAGGCGGAAAGTGTCACAAGGTCGGCTCTCAGGGACAAGGCCGCGATTTCACCCGAGTAGAGTATGCCATCTTCAGATGAATTCTTTTCCTGTGCCAGCAGCAATCCGGAAAGGTCGGGATACTGACTGTTAACAAAACCATGTGTGGCGAAATGGATATAGTCGAAGTCAGCAAGCTCTCCCTTCTTGATTAGGTCTTCCCTCGCTGTCTCCCGAGTGAAATACCTTGAGAAGATTCCTTTGTCGGTATGGATTTTATTGATTTGCTCCACTTCGTCCTCGGTTGCCGGAAGAGGGGTAATATATTCTCCATTCAGGCTGAATGCTCTCGTGGTGGAATCTGACTTTTGTGCCTTCTCGATGAAACGTTGACACGACTTGTTGATGAAGCTTGTCTCCTTGTCTTCAAAAACCGGTGCGAGCGCAACAAAGGATGGTTTTCCTCTCACCGTCTGTGTGGCGCGATTGAGCATCAGGGCGCATGACAGCTGGTAGTGAATGGTGTACTGTTCAAGGAGATAGCGGTCTTTTCCAAGAGATTCAAAAGGAAGGAAGTTGAGTGCTCCATCCGGAACGATTATAATTTGAGTGGGATGAACGGCCATCTCCGTAAATGCTGATTCAATCGGCGACCAAAGTATTTCAGTCAGCTGATCAGCAACAGTCTTAAGGCTGGGTCCCTGGAATTTCACCTGGTTACTGAAACCGCGTACCAGTTTATCAATGTCGGTGCGGGATGGAATCTGACGCAATGCGAGCCTGTTCTTTGTTCCCACCAGTATATATTTGGCAGAGTCATTCATCGTGTACATAACAATGGCGGTCTCATCGTTCAGGAATTGGGCAATATCATTCCATGAAGGGAGTGAGGCACGGGTCATCCATTTTTGATTTGGGGAGGAACCTGCAATTTCCGACTCCACCGATGCAAGCTGCTTGGTGAGATCAAATTCCTGAGACTTAAGTTTTGCTATCAATGGCTGATTGCCGGCATCATAAGCCGCAGACAGTTGTTGCCTCAGTGTGGAAAGACGAGTTTGAATACCAGCCCTCCTGTCGAGCAGCTTTCGGGGGATACTGGATACGGCAATGGCTTTGGTCATCCGGATATCGGCATACAGTTCATTCGCTTTGCTTCTTTCCGAAAAGTAGAAGGCCTTTCTTAAATATTGCTGGTCGTGTGTCTGTTGATACAACTTGTCCATCAGTTTCATGCCTGCTTCAGTAAAGAAGGAGTTGGTTTGGGCGAGGAAGAGGCGGTCCTGGGCGCTTTTCAGTGTGAGTGCTTTGGCAGCAAGTATTTGGTCCGCCGCACCCAATTCATCTGATGCTTTTGCGAGAGAGGCCTTGTCACCCAGCCTTACGAAGAAATCAGCTTTGGATGTATAGGTTAGAATCATCTCATAATAGTTGATGTAGTCTGGTTGCTGCGGATCGACGCTGAAATCGGTATTGTTGAAGTTCATTACGTTAGCAATGAATGCCTGTTGAAGGCACTTCTTCTCCATGTCGCGGTTGCCGAGCAATTGGTACCCAGCGGCAAGCCGGTTATATACCATGGCCTTCATGATGTGCTTGTTGTAGGGATCAAAGATTTTCCTCGCCTTTTCGAGATAGCCAACTCCATTCTCGCCATCATTCTTTTTAAGGTACATGAGACCTATGTTGACATAGGTTGAACCAATATCCTCATGGTTGGGATCCTGAATCTTCAGCCTCAGTTCCAGGTCTTTTTTGAGATACTCAATAGCCCGGTCATAGTTGCCTTCTATTTCATAGCTTAATCCGATGTTGCCTGTTGCCATCGCTACCGAGGGATGCGAAGGACCATAGATTTGTCTATAGAGATCGAGTGCCTTTTGCTTGTACTGAAGTGCAAGAACGGGATCATGCAGGTCGTCATAGGCCTGCCCGACATTATTGTAGATCTGGGCATGCAAGCTGGACATCGGATATTGATGAGCCTCCATAATTGAGAGGGCTTTGAAATTGTAGTTGAGGCTTTCATCCGATTCTCCATGATTGTAAGCTGTAACGGCCATGCTGAGATACACGTCTGCCTGTTCAAGACTGTTCTCACCATATTTGTTCTTGATGTAATCGTTGGCCTGATTCAATAACTTTTGTGATTCCTCAGTCATTCCCATATCATCAGTGAGCCTGCAGAGGTTAAGCAGCAGGTCCGTCAGGTGCATGTCATCGGTTGGTGGTGTCTTTGAGAAAATGTCAATTGCGGCCTGATAATCTGTAAGAGCCCGGTCATAATCGCCCATGTCTTTGTATGAGTTGCCGAGGTTGATGAGATTGAGAGCGTAATGATCAGCATCTTTACCGAACTGGGATTCATTCAAGGCCATCGCCTTTTCAAATTCACCAATGGCGTCAATGTTCTTGCCCTCCTTATTGAAGACATTTCCGATGTCATTGAGCAGGGTCCCCTTTAGTTCGCTGTTGTCTCCCTTCTCAAGAAGAGAGAGTCCCTTGCGGAAGGTCGTCACGGCATCAGCAAAGGAATTCATTTCATAATAACAAAGCCCGAGGGACCTAAGATGACCTGCAAGCAGATCAGGGGTCGTTTCAACATCTTTCTCGTAGATTGACAATCCTTGATTGAAGTCTTTTGCGGCCTCAGGATATTTCATCAGGGTGTAATAGGCAGTAGCGCGGTTGGTGTATTCCATCGCAGCATCCGGTGAATTGGCCTTGCCGGCCGTTGCATACAGGCGGATCGCTTCAGTATAAGACTTGATTGCCTCCTCAGGTTGATTCAGATTATACAAATAGCTGTAAGCTAGATTGTCGTTGAGCTTGGCATGAATATCCAGGATTTCCGGATTGTTCACCATGGGTATAGTCCCCATGGTTTCTTTTATCATCTGGTGAGCCTGTTGCGCTTGTCCTTCATCCTGAAGGGCGATGTACAGACTCTGCGAGCATACAAAGTACCTGTAATAATTCTTCTCTTTCAGATACTCGGACCGAGCTGATGTCAAGGCCTTGGTCGCCTTCTTCTTGTCACCGGCGTCCAGGGCATCTTTTGCCTGCTGATAGAGCTTGTCTCCGCCGGATTTCTGTGCAAAGGAAATGCAGGGAATGAAAAACACAAGAAGAAGTATCCGTCTCACGGGGCTGGTGGTTAGTCTGACGAATCTATGAAAAACGGTCAGGTGAAAGAAGGGTAGCGTAGCATTGACTTTAAAGTACAGAAACGGTTGCGGTTTCACCTGGTTTAACCATCAGGGAGAAGAATGCATACCGGCGGTTGTTGCGGTCCCTGGCAATTTTGCCTGTTATATTCCTTCCGTTGTAACGGAGTTCAGCGTCGTCTTTATAAAAGCATGCAACCCAATTGACCGTCTTTTTGGTGTGATTGGTAAACCGCGTGGAGCTCATTCCATCGTGGCGCACCGTTATGGAACCATCAAATACCGGAATGTTCTCCATGTCGGCCTCCGCCGACTGATCCAATCTTGACAGTGTTCTGATGGTTCTGTTTTTGGCGTAAGGTTCGATACCCATGAGGCCCATCGTATAGGCCTCAACAGCTGCGTAAGATACCTCCGGATATTCACGACGCTTTAGTTCAGGTGAAACCAGCTTTCTAAGCAACGCCGTAGCTCTTTCCTGTTGTCCGTAACGATAAACCTCAAGCGGCCAGTAAGAAAAGGACTCAACGTTGATAGTTGCTTCCGTATCATCAAGCCGCTTTAGCACTTCCTGAATCCGGTCTTCCCTTACAAAGTTCCAGCGCAACAGAAAGAGCAGCATGATATCTTGCCTTACCCAGGTTCCGTCCTCTCTGAGAAACTGATTATACGTTTTAGTTGCATCATCCCACCAGGTCTTCTCAAAAGCGGCCTGCAGTCGATCAGCTCTTTTCTGGTAGGCAGAAACCTGACGCGTATTTCGGATCAGGGTCAGCATTTCCGCATACCGGCGAAGTCCCAACACCTGTGCGGCAACAAGGTCATTTCCGGTTACGCCGGATTGATCCTCGTTGTAGGAACCAATTCCACGGTAGCGGAGCTTTGGATCTCTTGTTCCTTCCATAACCCCATTTCCGTCCCGATCCCATTTCGACATGTATTCATTGCAGGTGATTTTATAGAAACGTTGAAAATCGGTGTTAATGAGGTAGGTGGTATCTCCGGTCCAGTAGTATTGTCGGATGCAGGCATCGAGGATGTCAAAGTTGGCCGGGAGATTGTACCAGAAGTCAGCATCACTTTTGTAATCAACCGGGGCCGGGCGATCCAGCCTGTCAATTTCCCAGTACCCGCACCAGTCTCTCGACTCAGACACAGGCTTTACAAATTTGGTCAGGAGGTTGCGGTTGATATCCGCCAGGCCGAGAATGTTCGCACCAATCAACTGATGGGAAACATCCCGCATGCAGAAGGCCTCGCGATTGGGAAGGGCTGCCTCATACCAGTCGCCAACAGGATCCCCATTGCGGCGAACATATCCAAGCGCCTGTTGAGAGGCCCATATAAAACCTTGTTCAAGCGTTTTGTCACTACAGCTAAAATGGACTGAGGCTGTCGACTTGGATTGGGCACCGCTAAAAGCCGGAATAAGAAGGATGATCAGGATGAGTATTTTCATGGCAGTCAATTTATCGAAAGATTGATTAACCATGAAGGGAGTCTTATTCTTTGGATAATCTGAAGCCGATTGCGCGCCGGACACGAAAGGTGGGTTCGAGAAGGTTCTTGATAATCTTGTAAATGGAAGAAATTTCCTTCTGGTTCTTCAATTGGTCGCCTTCTATTTTCTCTATCTTCTTTAAAAGTCTCTTGTAGCTCAAAATCATGGCGCGCATCTTCACAAAGATTCTCATGATTTGAATATTTACCGAGATGGCCCTCTGACTGTTCAACACACTCGATAGCATGGATACACCCTGCTCCGTGAATGCAAAGGGAAGATATTTGGAATACTGTCCCCTGCCGGTGTCTAAGGTCACAAATTGTGACCTTAGAACTCTCCATTCGGGATGACTCAACTGAAACATGAAGTCCTTTGGAAAGCGGGTGACATTCCGCTTGACTGCCTGATTCAAAACTTTTGTCTGAACCTGATAGAGTTCGGCCAGGTGAAAGTCCAACATCACCTTCTGTTTCCTGATCACGTAAATCCTTGAATAAAGTGCCTCTTCTGTCAGTGCAATTTTTGTTTTCGTGGCTGCCATAGGTAGTTTATTAGCAGCGTCTAAGGTCACAAATTGTGACCTTAGAGAAGAGCTGGGTTTTGTTCTATTTTCCTGACAAATCCAGCTTCAGAATGCTGTGCAGAAGCACGTCAACCCCCCTGGCCATGTCTTCGGCCGTGCTGTATTCATAGGGTGAATGACTGATTCCATCCTTGCTGGGGATGAAAATCATTCCGGTGGGTGCAATTCTAGCCATGTCCTGGGTGTCATGTCCAGCCCCACTGGGCATGAATTTGTTGCTGTAGTTGAGTTCCTTGGCGGCCGCTGCAATGGTCTGCTGAACATTTTTATCGGTCAGTGCAGGAAAATTTTCATTGAGCAAATCAAACCGAAAGCTCACACCTGATGCTTTGCTGATTTCTTCTGCACGAGACCTGACCTTACTGAAGACTTCCATGATCCTGTCATGCGAGAGATCTCTGATCTCCAGCATGAACTCGGTTTTGCCGGGAATAACGTTTGGTGCTCCGGGCCATGCCATGATCTTTCCTACGGTTGCCACCTGCCGTCCTTGAATAGAAGTCGCAGCTTCATTAATGGATACCACTAATCTTGATGAGGCCAGGAGTGCATCCTGGCGTTGGTTCATCGGCGTGGTGCCGGCATGGTTGGCTTTTCCTTCTGCAGTTACCTTCCACTGATTGATGCCTACAATCCCTTCTACCACACCAATTTGTGTCCCTTCCCGGAAAAGAATGCCGCCTTGCTCGATATGCAGTTCAAGAAATGCATGAAGGCTTCCTTTCTTTCGGGCAGCGGATGCCAGTTTCTCAGGATCACCGCCAAGAAGCTGAATTCCCTGTCTGATGGTCTTGCCACTGTGACTGAGGTGATCAAGTTTGTTGCTTGCGAGTATACCGGCAATCGCCTCACTGCCGGTGAGGCCGCCTTCCTCGTCCTCGAAAATGATAACCTCCAGCGGATGGTTGGTTTGAATCTTGCCTTCGTTCAGGAGCTCAATACATTCAATAGCCCCCACCGATCCTACATCTCCATCGTAATTCCCGCCGTTGGGAACGCTGTCAATATGAGATCCGAAGGCGATGACGGGGAGGTCGTTATTCTTCCCCTTTCTCTTTCCTATTATATTTCCCGCTGCGTCGATGCTGACTTCAAGCCCTGCATTTTTCATCAGGCTGATGACATAAGCTCTGCCCTGAAGGTCCGCGTCACTGAAGGCTACCCGGCTTACTCCACCTTCAGGATTGGCTCCGAACGTCCCCAGTTTTTTTATGCGCTCCTCCATTCGCAAAGGGTTGGCATGGGGTTGGGCCAACAAATGGCAATTGAGAAGTGCCAAAAAAGCAATGAACAAGTTTTTCATACAACGTGAATGAATTGTGGTTTTTATCGGCCTGTTTTTTCAATAGCCTCCAGTCTTTTCAGCAGAGGCGGGTGGGAATAGTGAAAGAATACATACAGCGGGTGGGGGTACAGGTTACTGAGACTATCAACGGAAAGTTTCTTGAGTGCGGTTGCGAGGGCTGTACCGCTAAATGTTTCGCGTGCAAAGGAGTCGGCTTCAAACTCGTTCTTTCTGCTGATGAGGCTCATACCAATTCCTGTCAGCGTGCTGATCGGGGAGAATAGGATTGCAAAGGCAATCATGTTCAGATGGAGGGACAACATGTGCCCGCCCAACGCAAGAGAAACATTGGGATTGAAAACCATCAGGGAAAGCACATACAGCATGAAGAAAACCTGGATTACAGAAAATAGATATCCGGTAACGATATGCTTCTTTTTGAAGTGCCCTACCTCATGGGCCAGGACAGCAACCAACTCTTCCGTAGTATGCTTTTCGATCAGGGTATCGAACAGCACAATCTTCTTGCGCTTACCGATTCCTGAGAAGAATGCGTTGGCTTTGCTCGAGCGCTTCGAACCATCCATTACGTAGACATTGCTCAGCGGAAAGCTCACTTTCGAGGCAAACTGACGGATTGCATCTTTTAACTCTCCATCTGGAAGGATCGTGAGTTTGTTGAAGAGCGGTAAGAGGAGTGAGGTATAGAAAATATTCACCAGTAATATGAAGGCAGATGCAGTTATGCCAAACCAGATCCAGAAGTCGGGCCCCATTTCCTTAATGAGCAGGATAAGCGCCGCCAGCAGCACACCGCCGATTACACCGCCAAGTAAATAGGACTTGAGCTTGTCCAGGAAGAAAGTCGGGATAGTCGTTTTGTTGAACCCATACTTTTCCTCAATCACAAAAGTTGCATGCCATTGGAAGGGGAGTGTGATGAGGTCCATTACCAGGATCAGTATCCCAAAGAAGCCCAGCGCAAGGATAATGTCATTTGCCACGAATGATCGCAACCAGGTGTCCAACATGCCGAAACCACCGAAAAGCAACATGAGAAGAGAGAGTGCGGCTGAGCATGCAGAAGTGATGAAACCAAACTGCGTCAATTCGCGGTGGTATTCAAGGGACTTCAGGTATTTGTCCCGGTTGTAAAATGCTGCAACCTCGTCGGGAATGTCTTTTCGCTGTGCTCTTAGATTGAGGTAATCGAGGAACTGATCAAGCAAATAGTTAGCGATGGAAATCCCGACAATAATATACAGTATGGCCTCAGGCTGCATATCAGTGCTTCGGCGCCGAATTATCCACCTCCTTTTCGGAAGCAGCATAGGCGAAGCCTTCCCAGTTTTTTGTGCTCAGTATTTTCCAGTACAGCGTATTGGCTTTTTCCTTGTTTCCATGGTAGGCATACCAGTTGGCCAGGCCGTACATCTTGGTAATGTCAAGGACAGTCATCTTGTCTGCCTCAATATTTTCGTCCATCAGATCTTCTGGTTTGATGAGTCCTTTATAGAGCATAATTCGCCTGAAGTAAGGATGATCTCGGTCTGTGTCATACGTTGCAGTGAAGGGTTTTAGGAGTTCCTCTGCTTTTTTCTCCTGCCCGCTTCGCATGTAGCAGTTGTAAAGCCAGTCGCTGGCGCCAACCATGTTCTTGGTTTCCTTCGTTGCGGCCAGGGCATGTTCAAAAGCACTGGCAGCTTCGGCGTAATTCTTAGTTAGATAATTATATACGCCCATGTGATACCAGATCTGATGCTGGTAGGTTGCAACAGGTTTTCCTGCTGCATCGTATTCCCAAACATCTGGCTGGTTGCGGATCAGTTTCTCCGCTTTTTCAAGATCTGCAATGGCCTTGTCCAATTCTCTCAAGGTGATGTAGCGGTGACCGCGGTTGCGAAGAAGTTTGAACGACTCGGGATACTTTTTCAGGCCTTCAGTGTAATTGGCTACGGCGAGACGGTAACGATTGGTGCTTACATATTGCCTGCCAATTTCGATATAGTCATCTTCGGAGAGATCGTTCTTTGCCTGCAGGAGTGAAAGCACGCTGTCTGCTTTCCTTCTCGCAAGGGTATCGGCAGGTTTAGGATATAGTGGCTTTCCAGCGAAGGAGGTGGCCTCGGGTTCCGGCAGAAGTGCTGTGCTGTTACCCGTTGAGTCTTCTTTTTTGGTGCACCCGATCAGTAGAAAAAGTCCGGCAAGTAAAAGTGAATATCTCATGATTCGCGGTTTAAAGACCCGAAGTTAATTAACCCCGGCCAGATGCAAATTAATTATTGGAGCAGTTTCTCAAGAGCGACTTTGGCATTACCAAATCTGAAATTCTTCAATTCCGATTCCATCATCGCCGTAATGCGGTCGTTATTCAGATTACCGATACTGCCTTCGTGAGTATGGTGAACCTGATCCGTCGCCTTGAATTGACCTTCGGCGATCTTCAGGCCGATCTGGCGATAGGCGTCACGGAAAGGAACGCCCTGGAGCACCAATTTGTTTACTTCCTCGACGCTGAACAGATAACGGTATTTTTCATCCTTGAGGAGATCTGCCTTCACTTCAATATTGGACAACATAAGATGTAGCATCTTAAGGCAGTCTTTAAGGGTCTTGAAAGCAGGAAACAGCTTCTCCTTCAATAACTGAAGATCGCGGTGATAGCCGGAGGGGAGATTGGATGTGATTAGGGCAACCTCATTGGGGAGTGACATGAGATCGTTGCACCGTGCCCTCACCAGCTCAAAAACATCCGGATTTTTCTTGTGGGGCATGATGCTTGATCCTGTGGTCAGTTCTTCAGGAAAAGAGATAAACCCAAAATTCTGATTGAGGAAGAGGGTGGCATCCATGGAAAGCTTTGACAACGTGGCAGCGAAGTTGGACAGAGCCGATGCCACGATGCGCTCGGTTTTCCCCCTGCCCATCTGAGCATAGACTACGTTGTAGTTGAGATCTTCGAAACCAAGTAGATCAGTCGTCAGCCGCCGATTGAGCGGGAAGGATGAGCCGTAACCGGCGGCAGAGCCCAGCGGGTTCTTGTTGGCGATACGATAAGCTGCCTGCAGGCAAATGACATCGTCGACCAGTGATTCGGCGTACGCAGCGAACCACAGGCCAAAGGAGGAAGGCATCGCCAATTGAAGATGAGTGTACCCGGGCATCAAATGATTCTTATGTGCCTCGCTCTTTTCAATGAGCAGATCAAAGAGTTCACGCACAGGTACGGTAAGTGACTCAATTTGGGCTCGGAAAAACAGCTTGAGATCAACGAGCACCTGGTCGTTCCTGGACCTGCCGCTGTGGATCTTCTTCCCGACTTCTCCTAATTTCCTTGTAAGCAGCAGTTCAATTTGTGAATGCACATCTTCCACTCCTGGCTCGATTACAAAGTGCCCGTTGGTTATGTCCTTATGAAGATTCTTCAGTTCTCCCGAAAGAAGGTTCAGTTCCTGGCTGGTCAGCAGCCCGATGGATTCCAGCATTGTAATATGGGCAAGAGAACCAAGTACATCCCATGGAGCCAGATGAAGATCCATGGTTCGGTCGTTGCCGGAAGTGAATTCTGTGACAGCGTGCAGTGCGTCTTTGTCTTTTTGCCAGAGCTTCATGTTATAAAATGGCGGAAGGTTAAAGTTACCGATTCTTTCTCTTGGATGAGCTAAAGGGCCTTAATCAATTGGATGTATCCCTTGATTCCTTCACGAACTTCGCTGATAAGGATGTACTCGTCAGCTGAATGGGACCTTGCTGAATCGCCGGGACCTATCTTGACTGAGGGTACAGGGATCAGGGCCTGGTCTGAACTAGTAGGGGAGCCGTATTGCTTAAGGCCACATTTGACTGCTGCTTTCACCAGCGGATGATCCGTGGAAATGCCGGATGGCCTGATACGTAAGGATCTCGGTGTGACAGTAGAGCGGACATTTTTCCGGACGATGTCCAGGACTTCTTCGAGGGTATATTGTTCCGTTACACGGATATCAACTGTAAACCTGCAATCAGCCGGCACCTGGTTATGAGCCTGCCCTGCCTGAATGATGGTCACCGACATCTTTACCTTGCCGAGCCTTTCTGAAACTTTCGGAAACTCATAAGTTCTGAACCACTCAATGTCTTTTATCGCATTGTAAATTGCATTGTCCCCCTCATCCCGTGCTGCATGACCAGCTTTCCCATGGGCAACGCAGTCAAGAACCAGTAATCCCTTTTCAGCTATTGCAGCCTCCATCTTTGTTGGTTCTCCCACAATTGCGTAGTCGATCTTAGGAAGGAGCTTACAAATGCTTTCGATTCCATTCGTCCCCGAGATCTCCTCCTCAGCTGTGGCCGCAAGCACCAAATTCACAGGAATGTTCTCTTTGGCATAGAAATAAATGAAGGTGGAGACCAGACTGACCAACGGCCCGCCGGCGTCATTGCTTCCGAGACCAAATAGCGTGTCACCTTCAATACTCGGGCTAAACGGATCACGAGTATAGCCAGGATTGGGCCGGACTGTATCGTGATGTGAATTGAGCAGGAGAGTAGGCCTCATTGGATCGTAGTGACGATTGACAGCCCAGACATTGTTACCAGACCTTTGCACCGGAATGCCTTCCGCTTTCAGGAAGGTTTCGATCAACGATGCTGTCTTTTGCTCTTCTTTACTAAAGGATGGTGTGGCGATCAGCTGTTTCAGCAGTTCGACAGCCTTATCGGTGAGCTGACTGATCTCCGCTGGCATCAAAGTCTGATTAGCGTTCCGATGGTGTCTTCATGGGTGTTCTGCACCACATCGCTGGCATGACCTATCAAGACTTCCTTCACGCCGGCCCGTACGGTTGCGAAGGAGTTCTCCAGTTTGGGCAGGATCCCGTCAGCAAGTGCACCGTTCTCCCGCAGTTGAAGATATTCCTGCTCCTGGAGTATCCGAATGACAGAGTCTTCATCATTAACATCCCGCAGAACACCCTTTTTTTCAAAACAGTATATCAACCGAATCTCAAAATGCTTGCTCAACGAAACTGCAATGGCGTAGGCGATGGTATCGGCATTGGTGTTCAGCATGATCCCATCGGCATGGGTCAGCGGTGCAAAAACAGGAATGACATTTTGCTTCAGTAGAAAATAGAGAAGCGTTGAGTTGATGCTGTTGGGTGTGATATCACCGACAAATCCGTAGTCAATCTCTTTCACCGGACGCTTGACCGCTTTGATCAGGTTGCCATCTGCACCGGTGAGCCCGATGGCATTGCAACCCATCGATTGAAGTTGAGCAACCATTTGCTTGTTGATCAAACCTCCATAAACCATGGTGACAAGGTCAAGGGTTTGTGCGTCGGTGATCCTTCTTCCCTGAACATATTTGGATTGAATCCCCAACTGCTCACCAATTTTGGTCGCAATCTTGCCACCTCCGTGTATGAGGATCTTGGGCGACTGGATGGATGCGAAGTTCTTGAGGAAGGAATGCAACTGCTGTTCGTCATCCAGCACGTCGCCCCCGATCTTGATGATAAATAGCCTGTTCATGCTACATCAAATTTACTAAGCGTTCATTGACTTAAGAATTTCGGAAAGAACGGCCTGTGCCGCCCATACACGGTTGGCAGCCTGCGTCGTAACAAGACTCTGGCGGCTGTCCAGCACCTCGTCACTGAGTTCTACATTTCGGCGGACAGGCAGGCAATGCATGGCCCTGGCCTTTCCCAGTTTGCTGAGGTTCATCGTCCAGTTGCCCGATGCGGGCAGTATTTTTCCATATTGGGAATAGGAACTCCAATTTTTTACATACACAAAATCCGCTCCCTCCAGTGCTTTGGTTTGGTCATACTCAATCCTCGCGTGCCCACTGAAGGTTGCGTCAAGCTCATATCCCTCGGGATGCGTAATAACAAATTCAGATTGATCCCAGGCATTTACCCATTGAGCAAAACTGTTGGCTACGCATTGAGGAAGCGCCTTCACGTGCGGCGCCCAGGTGAGGACCACCTTGGGCTTTCTCTTCTCCCTGAATGCTTCTGTCATGGTGAGCAGGTCGGTCAGGCTCTGCAGCGGATGAAGGGTGGCGCTCTCCAGGCTGATAACAGGAACGCCGCTGTATCTGACGAACTGCCTGATGACATGTTCACTGTAATCCACACTCCGGTCTGCCAGTCCGGGGAAAGTTCTGATTCCAAGGATATTAAAATACTGCCCCAGGACAGGTGCCGCATCCTTGACATGCTCAACAGTGGATCCGTTCATGATCGCTCCATCTGCAAACTCCAACGCCCAGCCTTCCTGTCCTACATTGAATACTACTACCTCAAGCCCGAGATTGTTGGCGGCCACCTGAGTACTGAGTCTGGTTCTCAGACTTGGGTTCAGGAAGAGGAGGCCCATTCTTTTGCCACGACCCAGATCTTCGTCTCGTTTGGGTGATGACTTATATAGAAGCGCACTCTGAATGAGCGCATTTACATCAGGAGCATCCTTTACCGATAAGAACTGTTTCATGCGTGGATGGAGTTGAGTACTGCATCAAGAGCTTCCGGAAGCATGGAGGCTTCTTCCTGTGTAAGTGCAAGGGACGGAAGCAGCCTTATGGTATTGGGCTTGGCCTCTCCAGTAAAAATGTGGTGCTTAAACAAAAGATCGTTGCGCACATTCTTCAGCTCCTCCGGAAGGTCGAATCCTATGATCAGTCCCTTGCCGCGGATATCCAAAATGGATGAGAACTTACGGAGTTCCTTAAGCCAGTAGGCGCCCATCTCTTTGGCGTTCTTCATGAGTTGCTCTTTTTCTATCACCTCAAGCACGGCGATTGAAGCGGCACACGCGAGATAGTTGCCGCCAAAGGTTGTACCCAGCATGCCGCTCCACGGTTTGATGTGCGGGTGGATAAGGACACCACCAACGGGGAAGCCGTTCCCCATGCCCTTCGCAACAGTGATCAGGTCAGCCTTGATTCCTGAGGAGTGATGCGCGAAGAAGTTGCCTGTACGACCATAACCAGACTGGATTTCATCGAGAATAAGCATTGCACCGTTCTCCCTGGTCTTCTTTTCTACAGCCTGAAGAAATTCATCCGTTGGTACCTGAATACCGCCTACGCCCTGAATGCCTTCAATGATTACGCCAGCAGTCTGATGGTCAATGGCACTCAGTGATGCCATGTCGTTCAAGGTCAAAAAGACGACCTCATGCCCCGCGTTGAAAGGCGCTATAATTTTCGGATTGTCAGTTACAGCCACGGCCCCTGATGTCCGGCCGTGAAATGACTTCTTGAAGGCTACTATTTTTCTCCGCCCCGTGGCAAAGGAGGCAATCTTCAGTGCATTCTCATTTGCTTCAGCTCCGGAATTGCAGAGGAATAGCCTGTAATCAGGATAACCAGACATCTCATCCAGTTTCTCAGAAAGCTTCTGCTGAAGAGGATTCTGAACGCTGTTAGAGTAAAAGGAGATCTTGTCGAGTTGGTCCTTAAGTGCTTCCACGTAGCGCGGATGACCATGTCCAATGGAGATAACCGCATGTCCACCATAAAGGTCAAGGTAGCGATCACCTTTGGTGTCCCAGATCCATGATCCCCTGGCCCGGGCAGGTTCGATTGAGAAAAGCGGATAAACGTCAAATAGTGCCATCAGTAAACAGAAGATTTTAGATGAAGACCAGCTTTCTCGTCAAGGCCCATCATCAGGTTCATATTTTGCACCGCCTGGCCACTGGCGCCTTTGACTAGATTGTCGAGGGTGGTGTGGATGGCAAGTTTGTGCCCAATTTTCTCCAGGTAGATGAGACACTTGTTAGTATTCACAACCTGTTTGATGTCGATCATGTGATCCACCACATGGGTGAAGGGATGCCCTTTGTAATAGTCTTTGAAAAGCATATTAGCTTCTTCCAACGAAAGCTGAGCATCAATTACTGCTGTTGAGAAAATCCCTCTCGTGAAATCCCCTCTCCACGGAACAAAATTCACTTCTTTGTGATAGCCATGCTGAAGTTGTTGCAGGCTTCGTTGTATCTCACCAAGGTGCTGATGCGTTAGGGTTTTATAGGCAGAGATATTGTTGGCTCGCCAGGTAAAATGCGTGGAACCCTGAAGCTTCTGCCCAGCCCCAGTTGAACCGGTAATGGCCGTAACATGCACTTCGCCAAGAATACCGGCTTTTGCCAGTGGCAAAAGACCCAACTGAATGGCTGTGGCAAAGCAACCTGGGTTCGCTATGTTATGTGCCTTTCTGATTTTCTCACGTTGAAGTTCAGGCAATCCGTACACAAAAGAGCGGCCCTGGACTTCATCTCCTAGCCGGAAATCGTTGCCAAGGTCTATGATACGGGTGGAGGATGGAATCACTTCCTCTGTAAGGAGCTTCCTGCTTTCCCCATGACTAAGGCACAGAAAAAGAACATCCGTTTGTTCATGAAAGGAAGGTGTAAACACCAGATGGGTATCACCGGCGAGGTCGGCATGAACGGAATCTACCCGCTTGCCGGCCTGGCTTCGGCTTTGAACAAACTCGAGTTGGACGGAGGGGTGGTTTAGCAGCAAGCGGATCATTTCACCGCCGGTATAGCCCGCGCCGCCAACAATTCCAGCCTTGATTTTCATGATTTCTTATGCTCTGCTTCTGCCTGCACCTGGTGGTAGATCGCCACCTGGTTGCCAAAGATCTTTGTAAATCCTTTTACATCATCACCAGTCCAGCCCAGATTCATCTCACCGTACTTACCGAATTTAGACGACATCAGGTCAAAGTCGCTCTCGATGCCGTTGATCTGAAAGCGGTAGGGATAAAGCGTCACAGAAACTTCACCGGTTACATGGTTCTGCGTACTCTGTAGGAATACTTCCATATCCCGCATCACCGGATCAAGATATTGACCTTCGTGCAGCCAGTTACCATAGAACTGGGCAATCTGATCCTTCCAGCTCAGCTGCCATTTGGTAAGTACATGTTTTTCAAGGGCATGATGAGACTTGATAATCACTATCGGCGCAGCAGCCTCAAACCCAACACGCCCTTTTATGCCGATGATAGTATCGCCCACATGTATGTCGCGGCCGATTCCGTAAGCACCCGCAATTTGTTGGAGTGCCTTGATAGCTTCAACAGGATGTTCAAAGCGTTTGCCGTTTATGGAATTGAGCTCTCCTTTGGTGAAGCCAAGTCTGACCTCTTCAGATCCGGTTTTGGTGACCTGTGTGGGCCAGGCCTCTTCCGGCAGCATACCCAATGAGTTGAGGGTCTCCCTGCCACCTACTGAGGTTCCCCACATTCCTTTATTAATGGAGTACCGCGCTTTCTCAAAATTGAATTGAACACCTTTGCTTTTCAGGTATTCTATCTCAGACTCACGACTCAGCTTCTTGTCACGGATGGGAGTAATAATCTCAAGTCCGGGTGACAGAATCTGAAGAACCATATCAAACCTCACCTGGTCATTGCCGGCTCCCGTACTTCCATGGGCTACGGCCTGCGCTCCAATCTTGTTGGCATACTCTGCAGCCGCCAGGGCCTGGGACATCCTCTCGGCACTCACACTCAATGGGTAGGTTCCATTCTTGAGAACATTCCCATAGATCAGAAACCGGATAACCTTATCATAATATTTACGCGTCTCGTCAACGGTTTGATGGGACGCCACGCCCAGGCTAAGGGCTCTCTTTTCTATTTCTTTTACTTCCTGGGCCGAAAATCCCCCTGTATTGATGGTGAGGGTGTGCACTTCATAGCCAAGGTCTTTGGATAGATAGATCGCGCAATACGACGTGTCAAGACCGCCGCTGAAGGCAAGTACTACTTTTTTCATGATGCTAGTTAAGAATAAGTAAGGTTCCCCTGGGCCTCAAGGCTACCAGAAGAACAGAAAGCTGAGGATGGAGTTCTTCTTTTCTTCCCCTTCGCCGTCTTTGCGGCGCCATCCCTTGAGCAATACATACTGTTTGAATCGTACCCACCGTTCAAAGAGCCTGTAGTTTCCTGCAAAACTCCTGTTAGGTCTGCGGTACGGTTTATGGGCAACAACGGCCTGAGGCTGAGCGGCAGCGTTAAGCTGGGCTGCCTTTTCTGCCGGGTCATACAGCATGGCTGTGCAAAGGCAGTTTTTCCGCTCTTTGCTCATCAGGATGTCATAGTTGACGCAGCTTTTGCAACCCTTCCAGAATTCCTCATCATTGGTCAGCTCGGAATAAGTCACCGGTTCATAGCCCAGGTCAGAGTTGATTTTCATGACAGCCAGCCCCGTGGTAAGTCCGAAAATCTTGGCATCCGGATACTTCTTTCGACTAAGTTCAAACACCTTCCTCTTGATCTCGGTAGCCACGCCAGACTTCCTGAAGGCAGGTGAGACAATGAGCCCCGAGTTGGCAACATATTTCGCGGTTTCCCAGGCTTCGATGTAGCAGAATCCCACCCAGGTGCCATCCTGGGTAACGGCTATAACGGCCTTGCCTTCATCCATCTTCATCTGGATGTATTCCGGGGAACGCTTCGCTATACCCGTGCCACGCGCCTTGGCTGATTCAGCCATCTCGGTGGTGATGGTCTCTGCATATTTCTTATCATCCGGGGTTGCATCCCGAACTATAATGTTCTGATCCACTGTTATATAGACTAAGTTTGGGTAATTGAAAAAAATGATAAACACCAATGGCACAACCGCACTCCTTGCGGCGTGTCATAGATCAACTCTGGTGGTGGGGTATCAAATCCGAATCTGCCTTCGGAAACTTCTGATCACCGTTGGGAGCGAGGTGAACCGGCTGCGGAGGAGGCTTTCATGAAAGCCTGTGAGCGCGAGGTTGAAGTTGTTTCTCAATTTCGTTGTTCCGGATTAATCGTGTTGGATTATCAGAGCATGTCTGAAATTTTTACAAAATTAAATGATAATTAAATCACAATACCAAAACAATCCATACGATTTTTTGAAGAAAAAGGTTCGATACATTAAGTATCACTTGAAGTCATACCTTCGCAGTCAACTTTAGTCATGGAAGAATTCCTCCACCAGTACGGGTATCTCGCGCTCAGCATCGGGACTTTTTTCGAAGGGGAGACCGCCATTCTTGTGGCGTCCTCTCTTGTGCCGAGCGGCGTCTTTGATGCTCCACAGGCGGTCCTGTTCGGGTTTCTTGGTTCTTTTGTGAGCGACTGGGTGTACTTTCTGATTGGCCGCCTCAACGGTAAATACTTTGTCGATCGTCGCCCGGCGCTGAAAGCCAAGCTTCTCCCTGCTCAGGAGTTCTTTGAGCGAAACCGGTTACAAGTGCTGATAAGCTACCGCTTCCTCTATGGCTTCAGGGTAATACTTCCCATTATCATAGGGATGAGTTCAATTAAGCTGCGCGACCTGTTTTTCTACAGTGTTGCAGCCGGCCTCTTCTGGGCAGCCGTGGTCAGCACCGTGGGGTTTCTTGCCGGTGAACTGTTTCAACTCCAACCGAGCCACTTTGAGGAAAATATACTGTTCATCATCGCAGGCTTCGGCTGCTTCGGGATGCTGGTAGGATACGGCGTCAAGCGCTTCGCCGAAACCAGAATGGGTTTGAAAAGCTAGGCCAGATCGCCGTAACGCTGGCAGCCTATTCGTACCTCAAGGTCTGTGATGGGTTTGTCATGGCTGCTTTCAGTGTTTGCGTGCTGACGGTCAGGAGTGCGATGAGGAAGGCCGTAATCGCAGCACCGGCAAAAACCCATACCGTAATACTGATGTGATAGGCGAAGGAATCCAGCCACAGATTCATCATATACCACGCCAGCGGCCACGCCAGAAGGTTGGAAATGGCAATCAGAACGAGAATCTCCCTCGACAGCAGTGAAAGAAGACTTGCGACAGAGGCCCCCATCACTTTACGGACACCAATTTCTTTGATTCTTTGAAGCGTGCTGAAGGTGGTGAGGCCGAGCAGTCCCAGGCAGGCAATGAAGATGGCCATGCCCGAGAAGGCGACAAACAGTTTCCCCTGCCGTTGCTCCGCATCATACAACTTTGCATACCGCTCACTGGTAAACTGGTAATCGAACGGTCTTACGGGGAGAAACGATTTCCATACACGCTCAAGGTGGCTGATCCCGTCCTGCAGGTTCCCGCCTGCAAGTTTGACCGAAAGGGCATTGTAGTTATTTCTGTCCATACTGAAAATCAACGGCACAATCGGCTGATGGAGTGACTCAAAGTGAAAGTCTTTTACAACGCCAATCAATTTGCCTTTTATCCCACCATAGGCGAAGTCTTTATCGAGCCCTTCATCATTGGACTTCCATCCGATCATCCTCACGGCTGATTCATTTATGATAAAGGCCAGTGAATCATCGGTGGGAATGTTTCTGGAGAAATTCCTTCCTGCCGCAAAGGCCACGTTATAGGTATCAAAGAACTCATAGTCGGCGACGACATTCTTCAGTGAGTTGGTTGAATTGACCAGGCTGTCGCCCTGCATGTAGCTCACACCACCCTGAGAATCCAATAGCCTGCCTGTGGGTACCCTTGATGATCTCGCCAGGTTTTTTACGGCCGATGACCTGGTCAGCTCATTGTAAAAAGCATCATAGTTATCATTCAATTCACTGTACATGGGAAGTAGTATCACCCGGTCTTTTTCATATCCGAGGTTACTCTCGTTGACATAGGCCAGTTGCTGCCGTGTAACAACTGTTGCAATAATGAGTACGATGGAGATCGTAAACTGCATGACCACTAGTGCTCTCCGAAGCCCTGACCTGGCATGACTTCCGGACTTTCCCTTTAGCACAAGGGCCGGCTTGAATGCAGAGAGAACAAAAGCGGGATATGCTCCAGCCGCTAATCCCACCACGGTTGCAAATACCAGCACGCCTGCGGCAAACTGCCAATCGCTTACGGAGAGCCCCAATAATTTTCCCGTGAATGCATTGAGCCAGGGTAAAGCAGCGAGGACCAGGGCAACGGCCAAAATCAGTGCAAGACCTGTGACCAGGACAGACTCACTCAGGTACTGAAATATCAGTTGTTTCCTGAACGCGCCCAGCGCCTTTCTCAATCCAACTTCCTTGGCGCGGCGCGTGGCTTGGGCCGTGCTGAGGTTGATGAAGTTGAAACAAGCAATCAGAATGATAAACACGCCGATGGCCCCCATGGTGTAAACATTGTTGATATTTCCGCCGGCTTCCAGTTCGTCGTCGAGATGCGAACGAAGATGGATATCTGTTACTTTCTGCATGAACAAGGTAGTTGTCCTTGATGCAACGAAATTGGCAGGAGCTCCGAAATTGGCTTTAGCGAATGTGCCGTAGTGCTTGTCTAGGAATTCAGGAAAGCGTGCTTCGATTTTAGAAGGGTCGGCACCTTCGTCCAGCAGGAGGTAAGTGGAGAAGGAATTGTTGCCATAGTTGGTCTCAAGATTCTTGCGTCCATAAATGGTGCTGTCGTTTAGAGTGCTGAAAGCAACGAGGAAATCTGGATGCCAGTGCGATTGAAAAGGAAAATTCTTGAATACTCCTGTTACCTCCAGGTCAAGCCTTCGGCCGGCTTTAAGGTGCTTGCCGCTTACATCGGTAGAACCAAAGTATTTCTGCGCGGCCTTTTCTGACAACAGTACGGTCAATGGACGTTCCAGAGAAGTGGGAACGCCTGACACCATGGGGATGTCAAAAATGTCAAACAACGCCGGCTCGGCCATGTACACATCGTTCTCGGTGGCCATCTTCTTGCGTTCACCATTTTCCTCAATGGCCATGACGAGGCTGTACTGGAGTGTGCGTGCCATTTTGTTCACTTCCCCAAAGTCATTTTTCAGCAACGGGCCAAAGGGTGGCGCTACGTTGGCGAGATGAAGGGTCGACTTCCCATCCTGGTCGAGGAAATTGCGGGTAACACGGTAGATGCGATCCGCCTTGCTGTGATACCGATCGTAACTCAGCTCATCTTTGATGAACAGGTATATCAGGAGTACGGTTGTTATTGAAATCGCAAGGCCGGATATGTTAATGAAGGCCGTAAGTCTGTCTCTCAGGAGATTGCGAAGCGCTGTTTTCAGATAATTGGCTAGCATGGGAGAATGGTTATGGCGCGAACATTTCAAATTTGAGTCCAAATGCATGGCATGTGCGAATAGGGCCTATTGAGCCCATCGGGTGACTCATAGCGTTCAACATCGGCCAGAAGTGACCGCTGGCGGACTGTCGGCATTCCCGGAATTTTAACTACGTTCGGGGTGCGATAAAACTATTTGAAGTACCGGGCCATCAGTATTCAAAACCCACTACCATGAAGATTATCACGCTACTGCTCACATTGATGGCAGTCTCAGCGCTGGCTCAGACACCTGAGCAGATCAAGGAAAAGAGGGCGCGCGAAATGTACAGGG
>JBDHXU010000061.1:0-20724 GCA_039810905.1 Cyclobacteriaceae bacterium
GGGCCCTTGCCCGCGATTTTTGAAATAGGGAAACACACCAATGTATGTGTTCCTTCAAATTCAATATTGGTGGGCTGGATTTGAAGACTTTCGGGACGCTTGCCGAAAAGGGCAGTGAGCGCCTCAAATACTTTTTCCTTTAATATTTGCTCTATGTCCATTTTGGCAATCTCAGATTTTCCCGCTGAAGAACGGGGATTCAACTCAATCTTGCACAGGGCAAATCACACCAGGAAGTTTGCTTTCTGCATGTTGGCTCCGCACAATTTCTTCTTACATATCCAGGATGTAGGCAAACATCAGCGGTGCCACGATGGTAGCATCACTCTCGACGATAAACTTCGGCGTATCGATGCTGAGCTTTCCCCAGGTGATCTTCTCGTTGGGTACGGCACCGGAGTAGGATCCGTAGCTGGTGGTTGAGTCGCTGATCTGGCAGAAATAGGACCAGAATGGAACGTTGTCGCGCTCGAGGTCCTGGTGCAGCATGGGCACCACGCAAATAGGGAAGTCGCCCGCAATACCACCGCCAATCTGGAAGAACCCGATTCCGTCTGTTCCTGAATTCTTTGTATACCAGTCCGCGAGCCACACCATATATTCAATGCCCGACTTCATCGTCGTGGCTTTGAGCTCGCCAGTTACCACATAAGACGCAAAAATATTTCCCATGGTGGAGTCTTCCCATCCAGGTACTACCATGGGCATGTTGTGTTCGGCTGCGGCAATCATCCAAGAATTTTTGGGGTCAATCTCATAGTACTGCTTAAGCTCGCCGCTGTTGAGAATTCTGAACATGAATTCATGCGGGAAAAGCCGCTCGCCTTTGTCTTCGGCGTCCTTCCACACTTTATATAAATGCTTCTGCAGCCTTCTGAAGGCTTCTTCTTCCGGAATACAAGTATCGGTCACCCGGTTCAGGTGGTTCTGCAGAAGATCCCACTCTTGCTCAGCGGTGAGGTTCCGGTAGCCTGGAACCCGGCGGTAATGACTATGGGCCACCAGGTTCATGATATCCTCTTCCAGGTTGGCGCCGGTGCAGGAGATGATATGCACCTTGTTCTGGCGAATCATTTCCGCAAAGCTTATGCCCAGTTCTCCGGTACTCATGGCACCTGCCAGGGTCACCATCATCTTCTTCCCATCGGCAATGTGTTTTTTGTAGGCCTTTGCTGCATCCACCAGCGCGGCCGCGTTGAAATGCAGGTAGTTCTTTTCGATGAATTCGGAGATCGGTCTTTGATTCGTCATGGGGGAATAAAAATTTGGGCGAAAATACGAATTCGATTCCACAAAAGTTTCAGTATGAAGTTCACGGCAGAAGCCGGCGTCAACGACCTAAAACAGTATATTTCGTCATGCAACCCATCCGACACGTTTTTCTTCTCACTGCAATCTTCAGCGGTACAACACTCATTGCACAGCCCACCGATACTCTGAGACAAATCGACCAGCTTTTCGCAGGCTGGAACAACGCCACACCCGGCGGTGCCATCAGGGTATCGCGCAACGGGGTGGTACTATATAATAAGGCATTTGGACTTGCCGACCTGGAACATGCCGTGCCCAATACCACAGAAACGATCTTTGAAAGCGGCTCTGTGGCCAAGCAATTCACCGCCATGGCAATTCTCCTGCTGGCCCAGGAAGGTAAGCTTAGTGTACAGGATGAAATCCAGAAGTATGTGCCTGAAATTCCGCGGTACGATGCCCCCATCACGATTGATCACCTCTTGCACCACATTAGCGGACTTAAAGATTGGGGAACTATAGGCGCCATTTCCGGCTGGCCCCGCACCACCCGTGTGTACACTCAGGATCTGGCACTGCAAATCATGGCCAGACAGAAGTCGACGAACTTCAGGCCCGGGATGGAATACTCCTACAGCAACAGCAACTACTCCCTGCTGGTCACCATCGTGGAAAGAGTTTCCGGGAAAAGCCTGCAAGCTTTTATGCAGGAAAGTTTCTTTGAGCCACTGGGAATGCAGCACACCCGTTGGCGCTACAACTTCAGGGAAATCATTCCCAACCGATCGGTTGCATACCAGTTTAATGATGGTCAATACCAGCAAATGATGCCTTTTGAGAATATCCATGGCCACGGCGGACTCTTGACCACAACCGCCGATCTGGAGAAATGGAACACCTTGCTCACCACTCACGCGATTGGCGGAGACAGGGTTTACCGGGAACGTATACGCAGAGGCATTCTCACCGAAGGAAAAGAGATCAGTTATGCATCAGGGCTGGTGGTTGAGGATTTTCACGGCTTTCAGTCCATCTCACACAGCGGGGCAACTGCAGGCTACCGTGCATGGCTCGCCTGGTATCCTGAAAAAAAGATCTCTGTTGTCGTGCTGAGCAATGCCTCCAATGCGGACGTGGTGGGACTCGGCCATCGCATTGCTTCCATCTACCTTGGAGAAGGTACGAAGAAATCAACAGGTACAAGAAAAGGAATAGCGCTTGCGCCAACTGATGCTGAACGTTTCGCCGGGGTCTACAGGAGCGCCCGTGGTTACGACGTCATCCGGCTTGAGCGAAAGGAGAACGCAATATTGTCCGATGGTCATGAACTTACGCCATTCCATCGCGATACGCTTTACCTGGATGGAAACCACTGGATTCAGAAGAAAGCGGGTGTACTGCTTCTTCAAAACCCATATGACACAACAACTTATCGAAGGATGCCGCCAGCGGCCACCAATAATGCAGGCTGGAGTGCATTGGTTGGGACTTACTACAGCGAAGATGCCGATGCCTGGTTCAAGATCGCAGTAAGGGAAAACAAACTCTGGGTTGATGCACCCAACCTCCCGTCAATCGAATTAAAGCCGGCTTTTGCTGATGGGTTTACTGCTCCGGACCTTGATCTTTATGAATTCGTGAGGGACAAGCGTGGCCAGGTAACCGGCTTCCAGCTCAGTACGTCAAGGGCGCTGCGTGTACCATTCAGAAAGCAAAGTCAGAAGAAATGAGAAGGGTTTTGAATTTTGGAATTCTTGGAGCCGGCAAAATTGCCAACAGGTTTACCGATGCTTTCAGGTACGTCGAGGGCGCCGCTGTTCTTGCTGCGGCTTCACGGGATCAACAGAAGGCACAGGCGTTTGCCGACAAACATCAAATCAAGAAGGCTTATGGTTCATACCACGATCTGATTCACGATCCCGAGGTAGACATTGTCTACGTGGCCACCCCGCATCCCTTTCACCATGAACACACGCTGCTTTGCCTCAACGGAGGGAAGGCCGTGCTTTGCGAGAAGCCAATGGCCATGAATCTCACCCAGACCAAAGAGATGACAGATACAGCAAGAAAGAAGAATCTCTTTCTAATGGAAGGAATGTGGTCGCGTTTCTTTCCTTCCTTGCTCAAGGCCCAGGAACTTATTGCCTCGGGTGCCATAGGACAGATTCAATACGTGCATGCAGACTTCGGATTCTCTGCACCCGTCAACCTTGAAGGGAGAGTATATAATATGGCGTTGGGCGGCGGAGCGCAACTGGATGTGGGCGTCTATCCTTTGTTTCTTGTGCTTTGCCTGCTTGGCAAGCCGGTTGAGATCAAGGCCATGAGCACGAAAGCTTCTACGGGTGCAGACGCCACCACCTCTGCTGAACTGAAGTTTGCAAGCGGTGCGATTGGTCACATCTTCTCCTCTATCGTTGCCGACTCGCCAAAAGACGCGCACATCGTTGGCGACAAGGGACGCCTCATCCTGCAGGCGCCCTGGCACAAGTCGGAGACCGTCAGTTTCCTGCCCAACGGTGGAGAGCGTCAGGACTTCCGCTACCCGCATTCAGGCAACGGATTCGAATTTCAGATTAGAGCTGTGGTCGAAAGCCTTAACGCCGGCAAGAAAGAGTGTGATCTGATGCCCCATTCCCTTAGTCTCAACATGGCTGAAGTTGCCGATGAGATTTTGCGTCAGGCGGAAGTGAGGTATTAGAATGTTGAACTGATGAATGTTGAACTGATGAATTTTGAGAACTGGCGATTGGCCATTGGCTTCTGGCCGCTGGCAGGAATTCCCTGGCTTAGACTTGAGTCAAACTATCAGTCAGGAGAAAGCGCATCGAAACTGAAAGGCCAGCTAAACGCCAGTAGCCAATTGCCAATAGCCGTTAAGTCAATTCGCCAGCACAGGTCGCGACAAAATAACCTTTGCAGTTGCCTCCAGTATTTCGAACGCATTTTCTGCCATGCTATTCTGCGTGTCGAGTGTGGGATTGACCTCGCAGATTTCCCAGGCCACAAGCTTGGGGCTTTGTGCCAGTTCGACGTTGAGTTTTCTCGCCTCGTCCACTGTAAGGCCATTCGGCACCGGTGTTCCTGTCCCTGACGAGATACGGCTGTCCATACTGTCGACATCAAAGGAGATGTACAATATGTCGCAGTGATCGAGGTACTTCAGGGTCTCCTTTGCCACTGTAACCGGTCCCATTTTCTTCACCTCATCGGCGGTGAAGTTGGGAATGCCGTATTTGTTGATGAGATAGTTTTCGGGTTTCTCCAGATCACGGACTGATATATACACAATGTCCTCCGGGTAGATTTTGGCTCCGGGGGTCCCCACATTCATAATTTGCTCCCAGTACTCAACGGTCTCACCTTTTGGATCATTGATCTTGCATTCCAGGTTGTCGATAGCAGTGGCCATGGCCAGCGTCATGCCGTGCATATTACCCGAAGGTGTGGTGTAGGGTGAGTGAAAATCCGCATGGGCGTCAATCCAGACTACTCCCAGCCTTTTTTTGGGATATGCTTTCTTTATTCCTGCGATGGTGCCGAAGGCAGTGCTGTGGTCGCCGGCGATCACGACCGGGAAATACTCGTCAAGCAATTGCTCATAGACTTCCAGGCAAACCCGCTCCTCCATTATAAGTACCCCGTCGATGAATTTGGCGTAAGCATGTTCGGCGCTGTTGAAGAGTAGCTCGTTCACGTTCTCCACCTCCACCCGTTCATTTTCCCGGAAGAAGTCCGACTTCAGATCAAGGCTGGCGATCTTGATAGCCTCGATGCCAAGGCTGGCACCGCGCGTACCTGCTCCGATTTCAGACTTGACTTCAATGATTTTGATTTTCTCGCTCACAAGACACCAGATTAAGAGGGAATGAACTGCCGAAAAGAGACAAAAGTGACCTCTCCCGCCTCACAGGTCGGGGAGTGAGTGCAGGTGTGCAAAGGAGCGTAGGAACTGCTGACTGGCCATAGAAGGCTTGTATTGCAAAGATGGCAAATTTATTCCAATATTGCGTTTTTTAGCGAGAGCCCCAGATGACTAAACACCGTCAAGTGAAATGAAGAGCTACCGTGAACTCATCGAACAGACGTTCGAATTTCCGCAGGAAGAATTCAAGGTCTGGGAGCACGAGTTACTTTTCAACGATGTCCCCCTCATGGACATCATCAAGGAGTACGGCACGCCGCTGAAGCTGACCTACCTTCCCCGCATCAGTGAAAACATACGCTTCGTCCAGGCAACTTTCAACAACGCCATGGAGCGATTCAAGTATAATGCCAAGTACACCTACTGCTATTGCACCAAATCATCCCACTTCTCCTTTGTACTGGAGGAGGCGCTGAAGAATAATGTACACATCGAGACCTCCTCAGCATTTGACATCAACATTGTGCGCTCCCTTTTCGAGCGGGGCAAGATCACCAAGGAAACCTATGTCGTGTGCAACGGCTTCAAAATGCCGCAGTACACAGAGAATATCTCCAATCTGCTGAACGAGGGTTTCGTCAACTGTATCCCCCTCCTGGATACACTGAAAGAAATTGACGTCTATGAACAGAAGGTGAACGTTCCTTACCAGGTAGGCATACGGGTTGCCTCTGACGAGGAGCCCAAATTTGAATTCTACACTTCCCGCCTGGGAATCCGCTACAGCGATATCGTGCCCCTTTTCAAGGAAAAGATCGCCGGCAGTCCAAAGGCCACGCTGAAGATGCTGCATTTCTTCATCAACACGGGCATCAAGGATACGGCTTACTATTGGAGTGAACTCAGTCGGTTTATTTTCAAGTATTGCGAGCTGCGCAAGATCTGCGATACACTCGATTCAATCGACATCGGAGGCGGATTCCCAATAAAGACTTCCCTGACTTTCCATTACGACTACAAATACATGATCGAGCAGATCGTTGAGAATATCAAATGGATCTGCGACAAGAATAATGTACCTGTCCCCAATATCTTCACCGAGTTTGGCAGCTACACGGTAGGTGAGTCCGGTGCCATCCTCTATTCCATTGTAGACCAGAAACTGCAAAACGACAAGGAACTGTGGTACATGATTGACGGCTCTTTCATCACCCAGATGCCCGACGCATGGGGCCTGAATCAGAAATACATCCTGCTGGCTGTCAACAAATGGGATGATCCTTACCACAAGGTGAATATTGGCGGCCTCACCTGCGATAGCATGGATTACTACAATTCAGAAGCACATATCGGTGAGGTATTCCTTCCCATGATCAATGATGCAGAGCCGCTGTATATTGGCTTCTTCCATACGGGGGCCTACCAGGAATCCCTCGGAGGCTATGGCGGCATCCAGCACTGTCTGGTTCCCGCCCCCAAACATGTACTTGTTACCCGCAATGAAGACGGCGAAATCGTTACCAGCCTCTTTGCTCCTGAACAAGCCAGCGAAAGTATGATGAAGGTGCTCGGGTATGCGAAGGCGCCAGTTCTGGCAGTTCCCGGCGGGCAGTAAGCAACTACTATTTGTTTACGAATTCAGTCCCCAGCTCCATCAGCCATGCGCCGGTGGACCAGGCAGGATAAGTGGAGATTCCAACAACCAGGGCGTCTGCAGGTGATTTGAGTTGCTCGACCACCTCGCCATAAATGTTAGTGATGGTGCCCACAAGGTCACCTGAGTGAAGACGATCACCTGGGTTTACTGTGGGATTGAAAAATCCACCTCTTGCATTGGTCACCACTTTGTAACCGCTGAATACCGTGAAGGATTTCAGGCGCGCCGGACTACCATTCAGTACACCAGCGCCTCGGAGGAAACTGAAAACTGCAGACGTCTGGAGATCTATATCTCTGGAATCCAAAGGTTGGCCGCCTCCGATTTCTACAAGAAAACTGGGAATACCCATCTCACTCATCACCGTGGTGGGGCCACCGGCGAAAGTATGTGAAACATCCCGCCACAAGTAAGGCACACCAAAATTCCGGGCAAGACTGTCGTAGCGCAAGCTTGACACAGAGCCTCCCGGTGTGTATAAAATGAAAGGCAATTGACGGAAGCGATCGCCGCCGGTATGAAGATCAATGAAGTAGTCGGCGTGAATTTCATGAATAGTCCTGGTGATGACCGCTGCCACCCTTTGCGTAGCGAATTTTTCTGCGCCGGGAAAGACTCTTCCCAGATCGTCACGGTCATCCAGGTTCGGGTTTACACGCTGTAAAGCCTGAAAGGCGGCGGGATTGGCCACCATCAGGGCCACCACTGTCCCACTCATCTCCGAAGGATTGAGCGTAGCCACAATTTTCTGGATGGACACAGCGCCACCGTATTCATCGCCGTGAGTAAGGGCCTGAATCCACACCACGGGCCCCGGGCGATTTCCTGTGACGATGACAATCGGAAGTTTTAGAGGCGTGCCATCCACATCTTCGGCGGGCACCAGGAAGGTTCTGACCTTCTCGCCCGGAATTCCCTTTACTTCTCCAATTTGAATCTGGCCATAAACAGAAAACGCTGCTACCCAAATTATGAGCAGCAGCGCGTTCTTCTTTATTTGTTGCATTGTCAAGATGCCTATGTGGAAATGGGAAGAGTTGACATCATGTTAAGGTCAGCTGCTTCAAATCAATTCATGCCCATCCCCATCTTGGTCTCTTTGTAGTCCGCGGGTACGGTCATATCCGCTGCATTAATACTCTCGCGTTTGATCTCTGTCACCTCCATCACCATCTTCCCTTCCTCGGTGGTAGCTTCGATTTTCAAAGGCACACCGTCGATCTGGTCGCTGAAGAATGGACGGCCTCCCGGGCCACGCTGACGGGCCAGTGATTTCATGTCCATATCCTTGATATCGGTTGTGGTCCAGATATTCTGTGTGATCGTTCTTCCCCGATCCGAAGTTTCCATGATATACTTCGTGCAATTGTATCCCAGGATCGTGGCGGTCTCTCCTGTTTTGGTAACCTTTGAAGTTACGTTCATGCCTTCTTTGCCCATCTGGCCATTGCCTCCCGGCATGGCAGACCACGTTTTGTTGGCGCGGTCGATCCGGATGCTGGGTTTGTCTTTCTGATGGAGAATCTCCATTCCATTCATCATCCCTCCGTCCATTTTTGTAAGCGTCGAAGTACCTTTTACTTTAACAGTCATCCCCGTGGGCATCATTCCGCCCATTCCGCCCTCGCTCATTTTCTTCATGTTTTCCATTTGCGCCTTCATCTGCGGGTTGGCCTCCATCATGGCTTTGAACTGAGGGTCGTTCATCTTCGCCTCCATCTCCTTCATCTTGGCCTGATTGGCAGGATCGTTCATCTTCTGCTGGGCGCTTTCCATCTTGGCTTTCTTCTCCGGATCTGTGATCTCCATTTTCATGGACCACTTAACAGTTCCTTCAAATGACTGGGCGCTCACCCGGAGACACATGGTCGTCAAAATGAGCAACAGTATTCCTTTATGTTTCATAGGGTTTAGGGTAATAAACAAAGGTAATCAAATAATGAGCCTATTGAGATATGTCTCCTGAAGCGGGCATACTCTTCCAAGGTTTTGATTGGGTGGATGCAAGAAAGTCACAGGAAGTGTGCGTGACATAAATCTGAGCATCTAACGATAGAGGTCATTAGTAAGCTTAATAATAGTGAGAAGATTAGATGATTAAACGCATTGCAAATATGCAAACACTACTCTGCGAGAATCACTTACTAAACTAATGGAATAACCTATGAAGACCATTTTGTCCAGAACAGGCCTCAGGCTCCCCATCCTCATCTCCATTTTCGGCTATGTTGGATATGTCGTGAGCTGCACGCAGAAGGATCAGGTAATTCTTACTAATCCATCTGAGAACACCACCGAATTGTTATCGGTGAAAGCAAGTGCTGCTCCCACCATCGATGGCACCATCGAGTCGATGTGGGAAAATGCGCCGAAACTGAAAATTACACCTACGGTACCGGATCCCGGAAACGGCTTATTTACAGGATACATCGGCGAGCAATACCCCGTTACACTGCGGTCGATGTACGACGGTACGAACATCTATTTCCTGGCAGAGGTTACGGATGACTCACAGACCATACTGCCGACACCCTGGTATTTCAATCCGGCAGGTAATACGACTGGTAAAACCGGCTGGACAAAAGAGCCAAGCAGCAGGAGTTATGATGCCAATGGAAATTTATCAAGGATAGCCTTTGGTGAAGATCGGCTGGCCATGCTCTGGAACATTGATGCCTCCACTCCCAAGTTCATCACACAGTCCTGCTATGCCAGCTGCCATGTTTTCACCCCTTATATGGATTATTCTCAAAATCCAGCTGTCTACACGTCTAACGCCGCAAACGGAAATCATTATACCAATGGTCAGGCTGAGAAGATTGACATGTGGTGGGGGCGACTTGGCTATATCAGCCGAGACGCCACCCTGAACTTCATAGATGACAATTACCAGGACTGGGCGGGCGGACCCGCCATCACCAACTTGACCGGCGGCAACGCCAATGGCCGGCATGTGGATGGCATTGCCCCTGACGGAACCAAATCAAGCACCTGGCCATACAGACCGAACTATACTGTGACTCCCCCGAAACAGGGAGAATACAGCAACTCACAAAATCTTAAACTGGACGGAACCGGCGCAACCGTTTCTGTTCCACTTTGGGTGTTGACCAATGGTACACGTTCGGGTTTTATTCTTCCCGCAGACACCTTAAGCGGCAATGCTAAAAAGGTGACAGGAATAAGTTCCGCAGGAGTGTTAACCCTCAGCGACAATTCCAAAATTGATCCAACCGTCGGCACGGATTATCAAAGAACCGGTGATCCCATAACAGGTCCCACAGCAGCGAAAGCCATCGCCAACTATATTGGAATGCCATTGCTCAATGGACGATCGGATATCAAGGCTGCAGCAGTTTACACCGGCAGTGGTTGGGTTGTAGAGTATACGAGAGCCATGAAGACCTCCGATGCGCAGAAGCAAGACATTGATTTCACTGTTCAGAATTCAGATGGCAGTCTCAAGGATCAACCATTCGGGTTGGCCTTCTTCAACAACTCCAATAACCAGCATGGCATATATCCTGGCATGGTGCTGAAATTCCAGAAGTAGTCTGAACATGACAACCGATACAACGATCATGATCAGAAAACTAAACTGGAAAATACTCGCCTTCCTGGCGCTGCTGTTGGTAGTGCAGGGCTGCTACGATGCAACCACAGTCACGATAGACAACAGTCAGACCATTACCAGGACGGTGAGCTTCAAAGCCGATGTGATTCCGCTTTTTAACAAGAACTGCAACACAGCAGGCTGTCATGCCCCCGGAGGCAGGAAACCCGACTTGTCAGAAGCCAATGCCTATAATTCACTTATCACTGGCAATTATGTCAACGTCGGCGCACCTGAGCAAAGTACCATTTACCTGTATCTCACCGGCAAGAAAACTCCCCAGATGCCGTTGGGATCCGCAGCCAATCCGAATAACATCAACCAGTTCGTACTTGCCTGGATCATTCAAGGGGCAAAGAACAACTAACCGACACACCATGAACAACATCAAACAATCATATAAGGCTATGTCAGGTGCAATCATCCTGTTGCTCCTGATCGCCTTGCCTGCTCTGGCACAGGAACCTGCTGATTCCGTGCAGCAGGCATTGACCGCCGGCAGGAAGCCTGTCAAGAATACGTTTGACGGCAATTTTATTATTGACAATCAAACGGTGATGGTAAATCCCAAAGGAACTTTTGAATTTGATTTCCAGCACCGTTTCGGCCTGGTTACGCACGGCATTCAGGACATGTTTGGCCTATATGAAGGAGCGACCATCCGCCTCGGAGTCTCTTATGTACCCATCAAGAATCTTCAGGTCGGTATTGGATCCTACAGCGACCCGATGCAGGTCGACGGCAATGTCAAGTACTCCATTTGGCAACAAACGAGAGATAACAAAATGCCGGTCAGTGTAACTGCATTTGGCAACATGATTGTCGACACTCGGTCTGCAGACAACTTCGTCAACAACACCGATCGCCTGTCCTACTTCGGACAATTGATCATCGCCAGGAAATTCAATGACAAGTTCTCCGCACAGGTGGCGCCGAGTGTTTCCCATTTCAACAATATTCCAGGCTACCTGGATGAACAGGGCAACGTTCAGCCGTCGATGCACAACACCCATATCGCCGTGGCCTTCTCAGGTCGTTATAAAATAACCGAAGGGACTACCATACTGGTGAATTATGACCAGCCCATCACGCAGCATCAAACAAACAATCCCCATCCCAACGTGAGCTTTGGTTGCGAATGGGTTACCAGCGGTCACCAGTTCCAGGTGTTCTTCAGTAACTACAGTTATATCGCCCAGCAGCGTAATAACTTTTTCAATACCAATGACTATACCAAGGGACAATACCTGATCGGCTTCAACATCTCAAGGTTGTGGAACTTCTAATAATGAAGTGATGGCGAACAGAAGGAAATTTCTTTTGGCTGGATTGGGAGCGGCTTCCCTGTGGGCTCTTGCCAGATCAATTTTTGTGCGCAAGCCAGCAAGTGGAAAGGCACGGTTCCTGACCCATGACGGTAGGCTCGTGGAGGTAGATATTGAAAAGCTTCCCCTCACTGGAAGGGTGGCTGCCAAAACAGAAATTCAAAAGTGGGTGCAACGGAAGAAGTCATGAGCGCAACGCCAGATTCAGCCAAGACAGAGAAGCGCGTTCCCAGAAGAAATTTTCTGGAGGCTGCGCTCCTCACCGGAATAACCGCCGCAGCTGATCCATTTACAGCATTCGGCTCTAACGGAGTAATGCCGAGCGGTGAAAAAGTCCAGCTGCTATCCGTAACCGGAGAAGTCATCGAAGTCGACAAAGCCTTCCTTAAAGAAGTGCCGGAATCCGTTGTGACCAACGAAGAGGCACGGCGTGGCATGCCCGGGAAAAAGTTTGTGATGGTGATTGATCTCTCCCACTGTCACAACCTCAAGAAGTGTCAGGCTGCCTGCAACAAGGCACACTTTGTACACGAGCACCAGAACTGGATCAAAGTTTACCCAATGCAGGAGGGTGAACATGAGGCCCCATACTGGCAGCCTACCACCTGCATGCACTGCGACGAGCCTCCTTGTGTCAAGGTCTGCCCGGTAGATGCCACTTTCAAGCGTCAGGATGGAATTGTGTTGATTGACAATGAGCGCTGCATCGGCTGCAGATTCTGCATGGCGGCCTGCCCCTATTCGACCCGCGTATTCAATTGGGAGAAACCTGAGGCGAGAGCAGAACTGGAAAATGTTCCCTACTCACCTGAAACAAGTTGTCCGCCTAAGATGGGTACTGTTTCCAAATGCGACTTCTGTCCTGATATGACCCGGAAAGGGGAACTGCCCCATTGTGTTTCCGCCTGCCCCAACGGTGTTTTCTATTTCGGAGATATGAACGAAGACGTGGTGACCAACGGATCAGAAACCGTCAGGTTCAGCGATTTGATTAAAGACCGGTCGGGCTACAGGCTTATGGAGGATCTTGGTACCAAACCCAGTGTTTACTACCTCCCTCCTGTGGAGCGGCTGTTCCCGTTTGAAGACGGCCTGAAAGACAAAACCTCCAAACCCTGAGTCATGGAGAATGTCGTGCATGATAAAGTTGTAAAAGATCTCATGCCTGCCAGGTTTGGAAAGGCAGGCGTCATATGGACTTCGACCCTGGTAGTACTCTGCATCATCGGGTTGGTGGCCTACATTGAACAATTAAGGGAAGGGCTGAGCATTACGGCGATGCGGGATTACGCCTCATGGGGCATCTACATTTCCAACTTTGTCTTCTTCGTCGCCATCAGTCTTGTGGGTTCATTGATCACAGCCATATTCAGGCTTACCAATGTGCAATGGCGCACGCCTCTTACCCGTATTTCAGAGATCATTGCCGTAGCGGCCATCATTTTTGCAGCCATTGGAATTATTATCGACATGGGGCGGCCGGACAGGCTGTGGCATTTATTTGTCTACTCGCGACTACAATCGCCGATTATATGGGACGTCATTGTGATCACTACCTACCTGGTGCTGAGTGTGCTGTTCCTGTATTTCCCTCTCCTTCCCGACTTGCCATTGCTTATCAAGGGCAAGGAAGCTAACCCCAAAGGCTTCGCAGGGAAATTGTACAAGTTCCTCGGATCCTTCTGGAAGGGAAAAGATGATCAAAGGAAATACAGTGAGACCGCTATCCGCATCATATCCGTCATGATCATTCCTGTGGCACTTTCGATTCACACGGTGACTTCCTGGTTGTTCGCCACAACGTATAGACCCGGCTGGGACAGCACCAACTTCGGCGCCTACTTTGTGTCAGGAGCTTTCCTGGTGGGGGCAGGCGGTGTGGTCATTGCGATGTATGTATTCCGCAGGGCCTATCATTTGGAGGAATACATCACCGACAAGCACTTTGATAATATGGGAAAAGTCCTGGTCATGTTGGCCCTGCTTTACCTGTACTTCAATCTCAATGAATACCTGGTTCCGGCCTTTAAGATGAAAAAAGCCGAAGAGCACCATCTCAAGAGTCTCTTTACTGGCGAGTATGCCAGGCTGTTCTGGTCTGTAATCGTATTAGGAATGATCGTGCCAGTGATCGTACTGCTGTTCAAAAAAGGCAGGCGTCCGCTGCCCATGTTCATCATGGGGATACTTGTAGTAGTCGGTGCCTGGTATAAGCGGTTTCTCATTGTTACCCCCACTTTGCTGAGCCCCTTCCTGCCCATGTATGATGTGCCGGAATCTTACACACACTATCACCCGACGCCGGCCGAATGGGCCATCACCATAAGCACACTTTCCGGCGCCTTGCTGGTGATTACCCTCTTCGTACGATATTTTCCCATCATCCCTATCCAGGAGACCATCGAAGAAAGGGAAGCCAACCTGAATCCGAACTCATGAAATACGCAGCAATCATCCTCACCCTCCTGATCTGCGGAGTTTCAGCAACCGCACAAGATAAAGCCACCGTCAGGCTCGGTCTCACCTTTCGTAAAGTCAACGATGAGCCACCTGTGCTGCGCTGTGAAGCCAAAACCAAAACGGGCAAACGATTTGAACCGGTAGAGAATGCCACGGTCAATATTTATTTCTCTGAAGAGGACAATAGCAATCTGATCGGCACAACGAAAACCAACGGCAAAGGAATAGCCGATGTGAGCATGCCCGCTGCATTCATTGCCCGTATGGACAGCAGTGCATCGTGGCATTTTGTTGCCACACTCGCAGAAGGAGAAACGTACAAAGGAGCATCCGCAGAAGCAGATATTACGAGGGCCAGGCTTCAGGTGGATTTCCAGGAGGCAGACAGTACCCGTACGATTGTCGCCATCCTTTCAGAATGGAAAGATGGCAAGTGGTCTCCCGTGCCTCAAACGGAGGTGAAGTTGATTGTCAAAACACTCTTCAGTGATCTGCCTGTGGGAGAAGACACCTACTCTACGGATGACGAAGGGAAAGTGTCAAGCACTTTTGATATGAAACTTCCGGGAGATGCGGAGGGAAATCTGACCCTTGGAGCAAAAGTTGAGGATCATGAAGCCTATGGCACACTGTTTGCGACTGGTAAGATGAAATGGGGGACTCCTGCAATACCGGATGACAGTTTTTCAAAGCGGACACTGTGGGCATCCAGGGACAAGACGCCATGGTGGCTGCTGATCGGGCCCAACCTGATTATCCTGGCAGTTTGGGGATCTATCATTTATCTTGTCTATCTCTTTGTGAAGATCAGAAGAAGCGGGATGCAAAAAACTTAACTCAAACTAAACCTATCATCGAATCCTTTATGAAAAGATCACTTTCATTCCTTTTGGTACTCGGCCTGGTGCTGAGCATGTCTTCCTTCCGGATTTTCCAGGCTAAGCCGTGGAATGCCCCTGAAGCATTTGTCAAGAAAAGCAATCCAGTAAAGTCAGACGCTGAATCGCTCAAGACCGGGAAAGAAGTCTGGTCCAAGCACTGCCAATCCTGTCACGGGAAGACCGGCGCAGGCGATGGCACCAAAGCAGCAACGCTCGAAACTGAAATGAAGGATTTCGCTAACGCTGACGTGCAAGGCCAATCCGATGGATCGATGTTTTATAAGATTTCGGAAGGCCGGGACGAGATGCCCACTTTCAAGAAGAAGATTCAGGATGAAACAGAGATATGGAGCGTAATCAACTTCATCCGAACGCTCAAAGCCAAATAAGAGATTAGGGTCAAACGGGATTTATTAAGGAAGGGCGAAAGCCCTTTCTTTATTTCCGGCTGGGGGTCGGCGTACGCCGTTGATGACATTTGTCATCACCTGGATACGATTAAGTCATTCCCTTGCTGAGTATGCAACGGTATGTTGCTTAACGATAATCATTCACACCATGAAAAAGAGCGCAAAATCAACCAGGAAAATTTCGAAGTGGGTTTACCCTTTCGGGGGAAAAGATACTGCAGGCAATGGTGGCATGAAGGAGCTTTTGGGTGGTAAAGGGGCCAACCTGGCCGAGATGGCCAAACTGGGAATGCCCGTACCTCCGGGCTTCACCATCACAACAGAAGCCTGCAACTACTATTACGACAATAAGCAAAAGATGCCTGATCAACTGGTCGAGCAGGCTGACAAGGCATTGGCCAATGTTGAGAAGATGATGAAATGCGGATTCGGCGACCCTGAGAATCCGCTTCTGCTTTCTATACGGTCTGGTGCCCGCAAATCCATGCCCGGCATGATGGAGACGGTCCTCAATGTAGGCCTCACCGATGTAACCCGAGTGGGGCTCATTCGCAAAACCAATAACCCGCATTTTGTGTACGACAGTCAGCGCCGGCTCATACAGATGTATGCCGACGTTGTCATGGAAAAAGGGACCGGGCGCCAGGTCAACGGCGACGGTATCCGCAAGAAACTGGATGCGGAACTTGAGGCCATGAAAAAGAAAAGAGGCGTCGAATTTGACCGTGACCTATCTGCCGACGATCTGAAACAGCTGGTGGTGATTTACAAGAAGAAAGTAAAGGAAGAAATGGGTGTTGACTTCCCGGAAGATCCAAAGATTCAACTCTGGAATGCCGTGAAGGCGGTATTCGCCAGCTGGAACGGAGACCGTGCCATTGCCTATCGCAAAATTGAAGGTATTCCTCACAACTGGGGTACGGCAGTGAATGTACAGGCCATGGTATTTGGCAATATGGGCGATACCTCCGCCACGGGTGTGGGCTTTTCGCGTAACCCTGCAACAGGTGAAAGAGCGTTCTATGGTGAATGGCTGCCCAACGCCCAGGGTGAGGATGTAGTTGCCGGTATCAGGACTCCCAATCCTGTCAACACTTTCAGTCAAAACAACCAGAATGCCAAACTGCAGACCCTTGCTGACGCCATGCCGCATCTCTACAAAGAGCTGACCGGATACGTCAACAAGCTGGAGAAACATTTCCATGACATGCTGGACATAGAGTTCACCATTCAGGAAGACAAACTCTGGATGTTGCAGTGCCGCGTGGGCAAACGTACCGGGCCTGCAGCCATGAAGATGGCGTTGAACATGTTGTCTGAAAAGCTTATCAACAAATTTGAGGCGATCAACAGGGTGAGTCCAGCACAGCTTGAAGAACTGCTTCACCCTATTCTGGACCCGAAATCTGAAAAAACTGCCACCCTTTTGGGCAAAGGTTTGCCTGCCGGTCCTGGCGGTGCCTGCGGTCAGGCGGTGTTTACGGCTGCTGCCGCAGTTGCCTGGAAGAAGGAAGGCAAGGATGTGATCCTGGTACGCGAAGAAACAAACCCGGAAGATGTGGAAGGCATGCGTGCCGCCGAAGGAATTCTGACGGCCCGTGGTGGCATGACGAGTCATGCCGCACTGGTGGCCAGGGGATGGGGCAAATGTTGTATCGTGGGTGCCGGCGAACTGGAGATCCACGCAGATCAGAAAATCTTCATCGCCAACGGCAGGAAAATTTCCGAGGGCGACTGGATTTCACTAAACGGTACGCATGGCAATATTTATGAAGGGAAACTTGGCATGATGAAAGCAGCTGAGGACAACCCTGAATTTGAAAAATTTATGAAGCTCTGCGACGGTGTGAGAAGATTGAAGATCCGCACCAACGCTGATACCCCGGAAGATGCAGCCAAGGCCAGGGCATTTGGTGCGGAAGGCATTGGGCTTTTCAGGACAGAGCACATGTTCTATGGCAAGGGATCTGAGCAACCGCTCTTCCTGCTGCGCAAAATGATCATGGCAAAGACCACAGAAGACCGCGTTGCAGCGCTCAATGAACTCTTTCCATTTGTCAAGGCCGACGTTAAAGCCACTTTGGCGGCCATGAGCGGCTTGCCTGTCACCATCCGGACCCTTGATCCTCCTCTCCATGAGTTTGTACCCAAAGATCATGAGGACCGCGTGAAGATGGCCGAGAGTCTGAAAATAACCTCGGCGGCCTTTGACAAGCGTGCTGAGGAATTGGTTGAAAATAACCCGATGATGGGCCACCGCGGCGTGCGTCTTTCCATCACCTATCCTGAGATTACCGAAATGCAACTGAGGGCCATCTTTGAAGCCAGTGTGGAACTCACTCGTGAAGGCAAGAAGCCAATTCCTGAGATCATGTTCCCACTCGTTGGGCATGAACGCGAGCTGAAGCATGAGATGGAAATTGCGCACAGGGTCCACGCAGAAGTATGCCAGCGTTTGAAGGTGAAAAGGATTCCCCACACACTGGGCACTATGATTGAAGTTCCGCGCGCCTGCCTCACCGCCGACAAGATCGCGCAGGAAGCCGAATTTTTCAGCTTTGGAACAAATGACCTTACCCAGATGACTTTTGGATTCAGTCGTGATGACATTGGATCTTTCGTTCCAGCCTATACGACCAAACGCATTCTGCCGGCCGACCCATTCCAGACCATAGACCAGTCCGGCGTGGGTGTACTGATGGAAATGGCCATTCAGAAGGGACGCAAAGTGAAGAAGGATCTGAAGATTGGAATATGCGGCGAGCATGGTGGCGAACCCAGGTCGGTAATATTCTGTCATAACGCCGGACTGAACTACGTAAGCTGTTCGCCCTTCCGTGTGCCGGTTGCTCGACTGGCCGCAGCGCAGGCTGTTATTCAGGAAAAGAAGAAATAGAATCTCGCCTTGGGGTAGATACCCCCGTGGAATGAATTATTGGTTAACCGAAAACGCAGCAGGCCCTGACTCCTCCCGGACGTCGGCGGCCTGCTGCCTATCTGACAAGTTTTTTTGTCATATCCGCAAGCCTGAAAAGTTTATCCGGACGGTTGTGAATTCTCCCGGATTCCTGTGTAACTTCATTCCACTCCCCGTATCGGCTATCATAATTTATAAGGCAATGACTTTGTTATTGACTCCACTGACTATCCCCTAAAGATTTCAACAACCTTAAAGCATACCGTTATGAAAATCTACGACGACAAACACATCAAAAATATAGTACTTCTCGGGGCGCCGAAGGCCGGCAAAACATTGCTGGCCGAGGACATGCTTTTTGAAGCAGGTATTACACACAGGCGCGGAACCATTGAAGGAAAGAACACTGTCTCTGACTATCATGAAGTCGAGCAGGAACGAGGAAACTCCGTATTCGCAACCTGCCTTCATACGGAATGGAAAGACTACAAGATCAATATTATTGACACCCCCGGCTTTGATGACTTTGCCGGTGAAATGATTGCCTCCCTGCGGGTGGCCGACACTTGCGTGATCGTAACCAATGCCCAGCACGGCGTGGAAGTGGGTACTGAGCTGATCTGGGATTACGTGAAGAAATTTGACAAGCCGGTCATTTTTGCCGTCAACCAGGTAGATCATCCCAAAGCGGACTTTGAAAATGCATTGGCATCATTGAAAAAGTCCTTTGGTCCTGCTGTTACTCAGATGCAGTATCCTGCTAACCAGGGAGAAAATTTCAATGCCATCATCGATTTGCTCAAAATGGTGATGTACAAGTTCCCCGCAGACGGGGGCAAGCCGGAAAAACTCCCTATACCCGATTCAGAAAAGGAAAAGGCCAACAAACTTCACAATGAACTCGTAGAGAAAGCCGCTGAAAACGATGAGAAGCTGATGGAGAAATACTTTGCCACCGGCAACCTCGACGAAGATGAAATGCGTGAAGGACTCAAATTGGGTATGGTGCATCACGACGTGTTCCCTGTATTCTGCATGAGCGCCAAGAAAAACATGGGCAGTGGACGAATGATGGGATTCATCGACAATGTCGCTCCCACTCCGCGCGAAGCCAAGCCTGAAAAGACAACAGAGGGAAAGGAAGTTCCATTTGACCCTTCAAAGCCGGCAGCATTGTTTGTATTCAAATCTCACATAGAGCCCAACCTTGGCAAACTAACATTCTTTAAAGTGATTTCCGGTGTGATTACCGGATCGTCTGAACTCATCAATAGCCAGACGGGTGCTCTGGAACGGTTCCATCAGTTGTTCATTATGGACGGAAAGAGCCGTCAGCCTGTTGAAAAATTAGTTGCCGGCGATATTGGAGCCACATTGAAGTTGAAAGACACCTACACCAACCAGACACTTCACAGCAAAGGCTTCGATGTGACCATCGCGCCCATTGAATTCCCGGAACCGAGGATTCGTACGGCAGTAGTGGCCAAATCAAAAGGTGATGATGAAAAGATCGGGGAGGTCCTGAGCAAGATTCACCAGGAAGATCCTACCCTCGAGGTAGGTTATTCGAGGGAACTGAAACAACTTATTATCTCCGGCCAGGGAGAGTTGCACCTCACGGTGTGCAAATGGTTCCTTGAAAAGATGTACAACCTGCACGTGGACTTTGTGAGTCCCCGGATTTCTTATCGTGAAACGATACGCAAACCCGCCAGTGCAAATTACCGTCACAAGAAACAATCAGGAGGTGCAGGGCAGTTCGGAGAAGTATGGCTCAAAATCGAACCCTATTACGAAGGCATGCCCGAGCCTACTGAATTCAGCGTTCGGGGCAAAGAATTCATTGACCTGGAGTGGGGCGGCAAGCTTGCTTTCTATAACTGTATTGTTGGCGGTGTGATCGACACGCGGTTCATTCCATCCATCCTTAAAGGGGTGATGGAGAAAATGGAAGAAGGGCCTATCACGGGTTCCTATGTACGCGATGTGCGGGTGCTGGTACATGACGGCAAAATGCACCCTGTTGATTCCAATGACATCTCATTCAAGATTGCAGGCATGATGGCGTTCAAGGACGCGTTCATGAAAGCAGAGCCGCAATTGCTGGAACCTATCATGGACCTCGAGGTACTCGTGCCCGAAGAAGTGGTTGGGGACGTGATGGGAGACTTGCAGACCCGTCGCTCCATGATCATGGGCATCGACAATAAAGCCAATTACCAGGTGATCAAGGCGAGGACCCCACAGGCTGAGCTTGACCGCTACTCCACCACGCTGAGGAGCATCACGCAAGGCCGCGGAAGGTTTACGCAGAAGTTTGCTGAATTCGCCCCTGTTCCTTTCGA
>JBDHXU010000062.1:0-20191 GCA_039810905.1 Cyclobacteriaceae bacterium
CGGGAAAAGTGCCGCATTTGTTTACGTTTGGTCCGACAACACTCCACTCAAGGCAATTCCGTTTAATCGAACGACCAACTTACTGGACCTGAGTGGGACCAAAACAAGTGCGCTGCAGGGGCCGGTCGGATATAACGGTGCGTTTCTGTCAGTATCATCCAATGGTACTGACGACTCAAGCGCCATATTGTGGACTGCTTACGCCGCGAGCGGGAATGCCAATCAGCAAACACGGCCGGGTATACTCCGGGCTCTTTCCGCTGCAGACGTCACGAAGGAACTTTGGAACAGTTCGATGTCAGTTTCGGATAACCCCGGAAATTATGCCAAGTTCAACTGCCCGGTCATAAGCAATGGTAAGGTTTATCTGGCCACGTTTTCGAACAAGTTGAATGTATATGGGTTGATGGATCCCATCACAGAGGTCAAGAAGGAGGAAATTAAAGGCTTGAAAATTGTTCCCAACCCGGCGTCAAGCTATGTCACTATCATGACCGGTGACAAGGCTATCTCATCAATAAGGATATACAATATGGCGGGTGTGGTTGTATATTCAGCCCAGTCGGGTGGCACCGAATTCGAGTTCTCGGTGTCGAGCCTTGCCGCAGGGCTCTACATCATCGAAGTGATAACGAATGATGATATTTTAAAAGGCAAGTTGGTTGTCCGCTGAATACTGTCGATCGCTCGCCCTTCTGCGTATTGTTTGTGCTAACCAACCGAAAGGATCAGCGACTAGTTTGTTACGTCCTGAAGGCTCGTATGACCATCAATGACGGAAATTTGTAAATACCATCGAAAGGGGCTACTTTTGCACCTCAAATCGCGGGGTGGAGCAGTTGGTAGCTCGTTGGGCTCATAACCCAAAGGTCGTAAGTTCGAGTCTTACCCCCGCTACAAAAAGGGCTGTCGTGAAGGCAGCCCTTTTATTTTTCACGCTCGCGTTCTCTACTCTCACGCTGCGATAAATCCACACCGTCTATAATTAACCATCTGGGTAGACAGCCTTTCAAGGTTTGTCCGTCCGCTGGAAAATATGGAAATTGATTGTTGACGCCATTTGAGCGGTCTATAACCATATAGATAACCGGCAATACACATAATACATGGGGCTGATGGGCAAGAGTGTCAGACAACTTAGACAGATGAAATCGAACTTAAGCAAAACTGAATTTAAAGGTCGACTGCAGGAACTGACTTCATCAGAAAGAACCTTTTTCTTTCTGCCCCCTTTCAATTTTTCAAGGACACCATTCTGCGGGACATTTGACGATTCCAAATTTGACTTAACGAGAAATTCCTTTTGGACACATGTTAAGGGAATTGAAATCAAAGGGGAGTATCTACAAGCGGACGAGAAAACAACTGAAGTCAGCTATACCATAGGGATCTCTAAATTCATCAAACTTTTCTCGTGGATAATTTTAGGACTGACAATTATCGGATCCAACACGATTCTGCTTGTCTTCAGTGCCGAGACTCCTACTTCCGTTTATCTTACAGTTAATGGTTTCTTCGTTTTCGGATATTTGTGGTTTCGAGCCGTTAACTGGATAACCACAAAGATTGTGAACCAGAGATTTCAACTGGAATTTGAAATTGGAATCGAGGACGAATGGGAAAGACTCGCAAACAGCACCAGAAAGGTTCGCGTTAATTCGTAGATTAGTTTCTTAGCAACACTGGTCTTTATTACTCAATCGTAGTTCCACATTTGCTTGCATCAAATAACGGAGAGACCATTTTATGAGTCTACTATTTAGAACTGTTCGTCAGTTGATCGCTGAAAACCGGTATGACGAACTGCGCAGTATAGTCATTGAAAAGCCTGCGCACTTCAATTGGGTGCGCGACGTATTTGAAGGCCTCAACCTAAGAGAAGCCCCTGAACGGCCTGCATTGATCTGGACAGACGGAGAGCTCACCCAGACGTTCTCCTTTGAGAAACTGGGCCAGGAGGCTGGCAAACTGCTTAACCTGTTGCGCAAACATAAGATACAGGAGCAGGATGTGATCTTGTTGCAAATGGCTTTGTTGCCTTACAACTGGATATCCTTGCTGGCCGGCATTAAGGGCGGATATCGTCTCATTCCTGCCGCTACTATTTTAGGTGTTCACGATATCGTTTATCGCTTCGGAAGACTCATGCCCAAAGTGGTTGTCTGCGACAGCGAGAATGCAGAGAAGATTGACGAAGCGGAAGAGTTGTCCGGCAAAACTGTTCACCTGAAAATAATTGTGAATGGCGAGCGGGCAGGGTGGATTCCCTTCTCAGAAATTGATAAAGAGTCTTCTCAGGCTGATCCAGCCAATACCAAAGCGGATGATGCTTTGTTTATGTATTTCACTTCAGGAACAACGGGAATGCCGAAAATCGTCATCCACTCACATCTGAGTTACCCGTTCGGTCATCTCACAACCGCTTCATGGATTGGTTTGAAAGCCGGTGATATCCATTACAACATAGCCCAACCCGGTTGGGCCAAATTTGCGTGGAGCAGTTTTTTTGCCCCGTGGAGCATGGGTGCTACCATTTTTGCCTTCTATCAAAAAGGTCGATTCAATGCCAGCGAGCAATTGAAAGTCATGGAGCAGCACAAAATCACCACATTTTGCGCTCCCCCGACTGTACTTCGTATGCTGATCCAGGAGGATTTGAAACAATACAAGCTCAGCATTCGTGAATGTGTGGCTGCAGGTGAACCGCTAAACCCGGAGATAATCGAAACCTGGAAACAGGGAACAGGTGTCACGTTTCGGGATGGATATGGCCAAACGGAGAGCACTTGCATGGTTGCCAATCTTATCGGCAAGAAAATAAAATTCGGAAGCATGGGCTTGCCTACATTTCTCTATGATATCGTGATCGCCGATGAAAATGGAAACATTTTGGCTCCACATGAAGAAGGCAGCATCTGCGTAAGAACCAACACCGGCAAGCCGAATGGAATCTTTAAGGAGTACTTTGAGGACGAAGAAAAGTACAAAACCGTTTTCAAGCATGACTTGTACTATACGGGCGACAAGGCTTATAAAGACGAGGAAGGCTATGTGTGGTTTGTCGGTCGGGATGACGATGTAATAAAGTCATCGGATTATCGAGTGGGGCCTTTTGAGGTCGAGAGCGTACTCCTGGAGCACGAAGCAGTCCTGGAGTCGGCCGTGGTGGGCAGCCCCCACCCCATCAAGGGATTCGAGATAAAGGCATTTGTAGTTTTGACGAATGGCTTTACCTCTTCGCAACAACTAGCTGATGAAATCTTCGCCTATTCCCGCAAGAATCTGGCTCCATACAAGATGCCGAGAATCATTCAGTTTGTATCGGAATTACCAAAAACAATCAGCGGGAAAATCAGGCGCGTGGAGTTGCGGGCCTTGGAGGCAGCCAACAAAAGCACACAAGTGAAAGTGGAGAATGAATTTGTGTATTCGAAATGACAAATGCGCAGGCATTGATGAAAATCCTTGGCTGGCATCCCCATCCCTCCAGTCAATTTGCCGGTATTTAGCTGCCACGTTTGGATTTTCAGAACGCAAAGTTTAGATCAATGGCACCATCAGGGTCCTCTGGACGGCAGGTGATCACCCCTTCGATCGAAGTGAATATATAGTCCGGGGATTCTGATCCTCTTTCCTCATTCAACTCAAGAAGAAAAATATTCACCTGCTGGAATAATTACCTGGTCGGCCGTTGTCCAACGGCCGATTACCGAATTCATATATATTGCAACCCTTTTAAAACAATGATCCATGAGTGAGAAAATGAGGACCTACCACCGCTATCTCGGCTATTTCCTTACGGGCATAATGACCATGTATGCTATCAGCGGTATTATCATGATATTCCGCGACACTGACTTCCTGAAACAGGAGAAGGTCATGGAACGCGAGGTTAAACCGAATCTGACAGCTGATGAATTGGGCCGCGAGATAAGGGTAAGGGATCTTAAGTTCGAAAGTGAAGAAGGCGATATGGCCACCTTCAGGCAGGGCACATACAACAAATCCACGGGAGCCGTAACAATCAAGGTCAAAGAGCTTCCCTATGTGTTGGAAAAAATGACCAAGCTGCACAAGGCCAATACCAAACAGCCTCTGTTCTTTCTGAACATATTTTTCGGGCTTTCACTATTGTTCTTTGTGATTTCTGCATTTTACATGTACCTGCCAGCCACTTCGATCTTCAAAAAAGGATTGTACTTCGCGGGCGCCGGAATCCTGTTTGCACTGATACTCATTTTCATTTGATATCATCCATGGTCATGGATAGCCTTCCAAAGGAGGCTATCCACAGACTGAGTCCATGCATCAATCAGCTTTTCTGCTTTCCGATCAGAGTGACGCCAACAAGAATCAGGGCAGTTCCAAAGAGTTGTCCCACTGAAAAAGACTCTCCCAGAAACCAGTAGGCCATGAGAAGGGTCGAAACAGGTCCGATGCTGCCGATGATTGCCGTATTGTCCGCACCTATGCGTTTCATTCCGCCTGTTACAAGGTAGGACGGTATGACGGTTCCGAGGACAGCCATCAGAAATGAATAAGTATAAGCCATCGGGGGCAGATTCATCAGTTCACCGACAGATCCGCTCACAAAATAATGCGCCAGCACCGCAATGCACGCAAAGCTCATCGCATAGCTGTTGAACTTCGATGCACCTACGATCGGGATTAGCTTGCCGCTGCCGACGATGTACGATGCATAGGTGATGGCGCAGATAAAAATGCACACGGCCCCATACATAAGGTTCTCATTTTGATCAGACCAAAGATCTGCCTCGCTCAGAAAAGCAGTTGTAAGCCCCGCGTATGTGATGACCAGGGCAATCCATTGAATGGAATTGATTTTTACCTTGAACCATACCGCCGACATGAGGCACACCAGGGTTGGATACACAAAGAGAATGAGTCGCTCCAGTCCGGCTGTCACATACTGCAGGCCGATGAAATCCAGCAGGCTGCTGACGTAATACCCGAGACAACCGACAAAAGCTACCCACAGCCATTGAGATCGTGTGAACGGTACATTACTGCTTTTAGCAGACGAGACAAAAGCAGAGCCTGCAAAAAAAGGCAGTGAAAAGACCATTCTGAGTGCCAGGAGTGTAATCGAGTCGATGCTGGTGTCTCTGTAAGCCAGCTTAACAAAGATGGCCTTGGTTGAGAAACAGACAGCGCCCAGAAGGGCAAGCATCACACCGGTTAGAAAATCAGATCGGTTAACGGTCACAGTGCAATGTCGGTCAGAGAGATTTAACTGTAAACATTATTGACGTAATCCTTGAATGGATGGCACCGTTTAACGCTGGTTCATTCTCAAAACCCTGAACAATCCCCAGAGTGAAACAAGCGTCCAGCATCCTTCGAGGATGATGAATGGCCAATACTTCAGCAATACGGACGCCAGACATGCAATGCCAGCACCGAGAGAATTCAGCAGCAAATAATGGACGCTGTCCTTCTTAAGGAGATCATAAAGGTTCATGAAAAATGCGAGTAGCAGAATTGCTACGCCAATGAGCCCTGTCCAGTCTGTAAGATTCATAGTGATGCGGAATTATAGCAAAGTGCTTTTAAGTTGACTCATTTGCAATGTGCCGGCGGAGGCTGCTTATTCTTTTGTATTACACTGATGACTGCCCTTACCGGTCCACATTAATCCTCCAAAATTTTAAAACGAGTCTCTTCACTTTCTCAACCGATCCCGCTATGAAATACCTCCCGCATTTTCTACATTCAGTTCCCTAAAAAATCACCGCATGAAAAAACTGATCTGGTTTTCATTTGTTCTGGTGCTGATCGCAGCATGCTCACCCAATAAGAAGTATGCCAAGAAGACTGCCGAAAGCAACGGTTATACTTATGAATATGTCACCAATGACCCGTTAAAGGTCAGGATCTACACCTTGAAGAACGGTCTCAAGGTATACCTGAGCCAGTACACGGCCGAGCCGCGCTTACAAACCCAGATTGCCGTAAAGGCTGGCGGCAAGAATGATCCCGCAGAAACTACAGGACTCGCCCACTACCTTGAACACATCATGTTCAAGGGCTCGCCTGATTTTGGCACCATGGACTGGGAGAAAGAGAAGGTATTTCTTGACAGCATTGAAGGGATGTTTGAACACTATCGGTCCCTCACGGATTCAATGGATCGGGTCAAGTATTATAAGCTTATTGACCAGGTGTCCAATGACGCTTCCAAACTCGCAATCGCCAATGAGTATGACAAGATGGTTTCAGAAATAGGCGCACGCGGGACCAACGCCTATACTACAGAAGACCGTACCGTGTACATAAACGACATCCCCACCAACCAGCTGGAGAACTGGATCCGCATTGAGGCCAATCGCTTTCGCCAGATTGTACCCCGGCTCTTTCATACGGAGTTGGAAACCGTTTATGAAGAGAAGAACCGCAGCCTGGATAACGACTATTGGAAGTCGTTTGAGGCGCTCAACGCGAGCATTTTCTCCAAGCATCCTTATGGTACACAAACGGTGATTGGCACCATTGACCACCTCAAGAATCCAAGCATTACCAACATCAAGCATTACTTCGAAACCTATTACCGGCCCAACAATGTGGCGATCTGTCTCAGTGGTGATCTCGATTACGACAAAACCATCGCGCTCATCGACAAGTACTTTGGAGAGTGGAAATCCAACGACCAGCTTCCCCAATGGACGCCCGTGAAAGAGGAGCCCATTACTCAACCCATCGTCAAAGAAGTATATGGACCCGATGCCGATTGGGTGAATCTTGCCTTCCGGTTCAGCAATGCCAATCCTGACGATATCAAACTGCTTCGTCTTACGGACATGATCCTGTCCAATTCACAGGCGGGACTGATCGACCTCAACCTCAAGCAAAAGCAAAAGGTGTTGGATGGAGGATGCTTCCCGTATGACTTCAATGATTACACCCTTCATGTTTTCCGTGGCAATCCACGGGAGGGGCAGAAACTGGAAGAAGTGAAAGATCTGCTGCTTGGACAGATCGACCTGGTGAAGAAAGGTGAGTTCGACGACTGGATGATTGATGCCGTCATCAACGATTTGAAAAAGAACAAGATTCAGCAGTCGGAATACAACTGGTCGAGGGCAAACGATCTCGTGATGGCCTTTACAACCAATACGCCTTGGGAGCAATACGTTTCTCAGGTGGACGACATGCACAAATTCAAAAAAGAGGACATAGTAAAATTTGTGAATGAGCACTATAAAGACAACTACGTGGTAGTTTATAAGCGCAACGGCAAGGATCCTAACGTGAGAAAGGTCACCAAGCCGCAGATTACGCGCGTCACACTGAATAAAGAGTCCCGCTCCCCTTTCCATGAAGAGCTTCTGAGTAGCAAGCCAGAGAAACTTACACCGGTTTTCCTTGACTACAACAAGGATATCACGAAGCTGAAGATGAACAAGGACGTCGAGGTGTTGTACACACCGAACAAAGAGAACGAACTCTTCACACTGTATTATCTCTCCGATGTGGGGACCAATAACGATCCCAGGTTGAAGATGGCAGTGGAGTACATGGAGTACATCGGCACGCAGGATATGAGCGCTGAAGATTTCCGGAAAGAACTGTACAAGATCGGCTGCAGCTTTGGCGTATATGCCGCTGAAGACCGGACTTATATATACGTAAGCGGCCTGAGCGAGAATATGGACAAAGCAATGGTCCTTTTTGAAAAGTTGCTTGCAAATCCCAAAGGAGATGAAAAGGCCTTGCAAGATATGATTGACGGGATTTTCAAGAAACGTGATGACACCAAGAAAGATAAATACGCCATTCTCTATCAGGCCCTGATCAATTATGGGTTATATGGGCCCAACTCACCCTTCACCAATGTGCTTACCAATAAAGAAGTGCGTGAGGCGGCAGTAAACGACCTGATCGACCGGATCAAAGGCTTCACCAGCATGCAGCACCGTGTACTGTATTACGGCCCGACGCAACCTGATGCCTTGCTGGCATCGCTGAACAAGAATCACATTCTTCCTGAAACGCTCAAACCTGTTCCCGCTCCTGTTGTATTTACCATGCCGGACGTCAAAGAACCGCATGCTTACTGGACGCATTACGATATGGTGCAGGCTGAAATTGTGTTCCTCACCAAGGGGCCTTCCTTTGACAAGAGTCGCATACCGCAGATCCGGATGTTCAACGAGTACTTCGACGGCAATATGAGTTCGCCTGTATTCCAGGAACTGAGGGAAGCACAGGGACTCGCCTATTCTGCTTATGCGTTCTATGGTGAAGCCGACCGTCCGCAGGATAACGATTTGTTCTACGGATACATCGGAACGCAAGCCGACAAACAGGTCGAGTCCATGAAAGGGATGCTGAATCTCATCCGCGAATTCCCCAAGTCTGAAAGCGGATTTGATGTGGCGCGGAATGCCATCATGAACCGCATCGAAAGCAGCCGCATAACAAAAACCAGCATTCTCTTCAATTATCTGGATGCCCAACGCAAGGGTATAGACCATGACATCCGCCAGGATGTGTATGAATATGCGAAAGCTGCCACACTAGAAGATGTGGAAAACTTCCAGAAGCAATACATAAAGAATGCTAACTTCAATGTCATGCTCCTGGGAAACAAGGAGAAGATCAATCTGAAGGACCTGCAGAAATATGGAAAAGTACAGGAATTATCCCTCGATGAGTTGTTTGGTTATGAGAAACCTCAAAAGATTAATATCGAGTCTCCCAACCATTAGCACGATTAATTGGAAAACCTTCAGCAGGACCATGACATGCATCGTGGTCCTGTTTTTTTGTCTGGGTGCAAAGGGCCAGTCGCGCGTGGGGATATTTGAGTCCCACCAGGACATTGGTCAGCCAAAGCTGAAGGGGAATGTACAGTATGATGCAAGCCAACAGACTTACTTGTTTTCAGGTTCTGGTCGTAACATCTGGGACAAAGAAGATCAGTTTCATTTTGCCTGGAAGAAACTGAAAGGTGACTTCATGATCCAGGCCCGGGTTCATTTCATCGGATCCGGTATGCACGCCCATCGCAAAGCTGGCATAATGCTTCGTGAAGATCTGACTCCAGATGGACGTTGTGCCATGGTCTCGCTTCATGGTGACGGACTCACTTCGCTGCAGTTCAGAAGCGTCAAAGCAGGATCAATAGAAGAATTGAAATCAAACAGCATCGCCCCCATGGATATCCAGCTGGAAAGAAAAGGCAGTCTTATTATCCTTTATGGCGCTGCAGCAGGAGAGAACTGGAAGACCCTCAGCATGGAGGTCACGCTAAGTGACGAAGTTTTCGCCGGGCTCTTCATCTGTTCCCATGATGAAGCCACGATTGAGCAAGCTACGTTCAGCAATGTGAGAATAGTGATTCCCCCCGCTAAAGGCTACGTGCCTTACCAGGACTATATTGGAAGTCACCTTGAGATCATGAACGTGAGCACCGGTCATCGGAAAATTCTCATGAGCGTGCCCTACTCATTGCAAGCGCCAAACTGGACCCCGGATAACAAGTCACTGATCTATAATGCTGAAGGAAAACTTTACCGGTTTGCTCTGGCCAACGGGAACGTTGACCAGTTGAATACAGGGGGACTCTATAACAATAACAATGATCATGTGCTCTCCATGGATGGAAAACTGCTCGGCATCAGTCATCACATCGGTCAGATCTCCACAATTTTTGTTCTGCCTTCGGGTGGTTCGGACCATCCTGAGCAAATCACCAGTGAAAGGTCAGGAGACTCTTACCTGCACGGGTGGTCACCCGATAACAAGTCGCTGTTGTTTGTTGGCAATCGCAACAAAGTATACGACATCTATTCAGTCGATCTTGCTACAAAGAAAGAAGCAAGGCTCACAGACAACCCCGTTTTGGATGATGGTCCTGAATATACTCCGGATGGAAAATATATCTACTTCAACTCTGTTCGTACCGGCACCATGAAGATCTGGCGAATGAAACCGGACGGAAGTGAGCAGGAACAAATCACTTTTGACGAATACAACGACTGGTTCCCCCACATTTCACCTGACGGCAAATGGATCGTCTATCTTTCTTTTCCTAAGGAAATAGATCCTTCCACACATCCATTCTACAAGCAGATCTATCTACGACTTATGCCTGCATCGGGCGGTGTAGCGCGGACCATCGCCTACCTCTATGGCGGACAGGGCACGATCAACGTGCCAAGCTGGTCACCAGACAGCCAGTGGATTGCTTTCGTAAGCAACTCGCAATTGTAACCTGCCTAAAATCATGGCGGCAGTGGCTAGTATCCAGTATCTTCACTTCTTTCTCTAAAAAATCATTCCTGACCTATGAAAAATCCACTCCAAATTGGCGCTTTTCTGGGGCTGGTCATTGCTGGATGTCAGCAACCCGCACCTCAGCAGTCTGCCTCTAAAGAGCCTAAACAAGATTTGTATTCTGCAGAAGGCAAGTCTGTCCAGTCATATATCACTTCCGAACAGGGGGGTAACAGGCTTACAAAAGACAAATCCGCTTCATTTGAGTGGATGGGTCAGCCGAAAGAAACACAGATTTGTGTTTTTGTTGATCCAGACAGACAATTTCAGGAATTCATGGGTATTGGCGGAGCACTGACAGATGCTGCGGCAGAGACTTTTGCGAAAATGCCAGAGTCAAAACAGGCTGAAGTATTAAAGGCATATTATGATCCGCGTGACGGCATCGGCTACACGCTTGGAAGAACGACCATTCACAGTTGTGATTTCAGTAGTGACAGCTACACCTACGTCAAAGAGTCAGATAAGGAGCTGGCTACTTTCAATATCGATCACGATCGAACTTACCGGCTGCCCTTGATCAAGAAAGCCATTGCAGCAGCAGGCGGAAAATTAACCCTCTATGCCAGTCCATGGAGTCCGCCAGGCTGGATGAAGGACAACAACGACATCCTGCATGGTGGAAAGCTGAAACCAGAGTTCTATCAAACCTGGGCGAATTATTATACCAGATTCATCAAGGCATACGAGACAGAAGGGATTCCGCTGTGGGGCATCTCCATCCAAAACGAGCCCATGGCTACTCAAACCTGGGAGAGTTGCATCTACTCAGCAGAAGAGGAACGAGACTTCCTTAAAAAATTCCTTGGTCCTACAATGCAGAAGGAAGGATTGGGCGACAGAAAGATTATCGCATGGGATCACAATCGTGACCTGATCTATCAGCGGGCGTCAACCCTTCTTTCAGACCCGGAAGCGGCAAAATATGCATGGGGTATCGGCTTTCATTGGTATGAAGACTGGAGCGGCGGAGACCAGGAATTTGAAAACCTGGCCAGAGTGAATCAGGCGTATCCTGACAAGAATCTGCTGTTCACCGAAGGCTGCAATGGTCCATTTAATCTTGCCAAAACCGGAGAGTGGAAACTGGGAGAAAGATATGGCCGCTCCATGATCAACGATTTTAACAATGGTGCAGTCGGATGGACAGACTGGAACATACTTCTCGACGAAACAGGAGGGCCCAACCATGTGAAGAACTTCTGTTTTGCTCCGGTTCACGGAAACACCAAGACAGGAGAACTCATCTACACCAATGCGTATTATTACATCGGGCATTTCTCCAAATTCATCCGTCCCGGAGCAAAGAGAATTGCCAGTTCAGCCAGCAGGACTTCCTTGCAGGCAACGGCGTTCAGAAATACAGACGGCAGTGTCGCCGTTGTGGTTTTGAATCTTGGTGATCAGGCGGTGCCCTATTTTCTGTGGATAAAGGGGCAGGCCGCACCCCAGACCGCAATGCCGCATTCAATCGCCACCCTTCTCCTCTAGGCATGGCATAGTCCTTGCCTGACAGCCGGGAGGTTTTATTATGGTCCCTTCGCCGCTGACTACTATCATGCGATTCCTGTTGCCAGTGCTCACACTGGTGGGCTTCAGAACAGAAGCGCAAATGGACTCGATTCGAACGGAGAACCTGAGCGCATACCTGACTGGTCAGGTTGCAATTCCATCTGCGGAGTTTCGAAGCGTCATTAACAATTCAATCTTCAACCTTGGAGCAGGCTTGAGTGCAGGCTTTCTGTTCAGCCCCCTTGGAAAGAAGCAGGCCTCGCCTGCATTATTGGGTATTGACTTCGGATACTTCAATTATGGGATTGACAAGACTCCCGCGACCAGCAAGACCCCTCCTCTCAAATCAACCTATAATGTCTTCACATGGAATGGGGTTATCCGGATTCGGCCGCCAGTTTTTCATTCCCGGTTTGTCCCGTTTGCGGATGGCATGATTGGGGTGAAAGTATTCAACACCATTACGAAAGTGGACAAGGACGCACTTGATCTGGTTCTGAACAACAGTCAACCCGAAGTATTGAATCGCGTAAACAAGAGTGGACTGAACTACGGGATCGGAGTTGGATTTGCAGCGCATGGAAAGAACAACGAGAATCTCGCATTTACATTACGAGCTGTATATATGTGGGGCGCTGATATCGATTATGTGGTACGTGGCTCCCTGGCAATCGATTCAAACGGATTCATTACCTATCAAATGAGTTCCGTGAATACAAACATACTGAGTATTCAGTTGGGGCTCCAGTTTAGCAGCATAGTACCAACGCGGCGGCACTTGTAATCAATCACGCTCTGCAAACTTGCCAACCTTATAATACGGGCTGGCTTTTCTTTTTGACTTGGTCGGCTTATTGTCGTTAAAGGCAGTTCCTTTTCTTATCGTGGAGTAGGTCGGGCAGGACTCCATCGCACACGACGTCAGGAAAAGGGCTAACAAAATTACAGCCTTCTTCATATTTCGCAGCGGGGTGTGCCAGTTGATAGCTTATTAAAGCTATTGGTAACCCCTGCCTTTTGCAGCAATGAAGAACTGAGTGATGGCTGATTTTTGTCAGTGCTGTTGAAGGTATGGTACATAAAGATAACTGGACCGCGCGATCTTTTCTTTGCCTATAGACGCATAAGTGGGACAGGTTCTGACTGTGCACGCTGATGAAACCAGCGACAAAATCAGTATCGCATGCATTGATTTTTTGATGAAAGCCAACGGATGGGATGAGCCAACGGCCCGGAAGACGTATTTTTGCGAAAAAATATACAAAACGTGCATAAAGCTGGATTTGTCAGCATTGTAGGAAAACCAAATGTGGGCAAGTCAACCCTTATGAACCGGCTTGTAGGAGAACACCTTTCCATTGTTACACCCAAAGCACAGACCACAAGGCATCGCATCATGGGCATGCTTAACAGTGAAGATTACCAGATCGTGTACTCTGACACACCAGGAATCCTCGAACCTAAGTATGCTTTGCATGAAGCCATGATGACTTTCGTCAAAGTGAGTCTGGAGGATGCCGATGCCATCCTTTTGGTGGTTGAGTGGGGGGAATCATTTGATGCATCGGCTCATGGCCGATTTGCCGGGATCAAGATTCCTGTCCTCCTGATCATCAACAAGATTGACAAGGCACCCGGTGCTGATCGTTCCTCGGTTGTAGCCTCCTGGCAAAGTCATTTGCCGGAAGCAAAGGTTCTTGTAGTATCATCTCTGACAGGAGAAAACGTGGATAAGATCCTCCCCGCTCTCTTGAGCGTACTACCCGAACACCCGCCCTATTTCCCAAAGGACGATCTTACCAACCGCTCCGAACGCTTCTTTGCGTCTGAAATCATTCGTGAAAAGATTTTCATGAACTACACAAAAGAAGTCCCTTACAGCACTGAAGTTGGCATTGAAGATTTCAAGGAAGACGGAACCTTGCTGCGGATTCGGGCCACGATTTTCGTTGAGAGGGAATCGCAAAAGGGTATCCTCATAGGAAAGGGAGGTGCCGCGCTCAAAACCGTTGGTACAGAAGCACGCAAGGATATGGAGTCCTTCTTTGGAAAAAAAGTTTTTCTGGAGACCAGGGTAAAAGTGGCGACGGATTGGCGAAAGCAAAAAGCGAAACTAAAACACTTCGGTTACCTGGACTACTGAAATCAATTTCATGGCAAACATTGTTGCAATTGTCGGAAGACCCAACGTAGGCAAATCAACCTTTTTCAATCGATTGGTTGAGAAACGGGAGGCCATCATGGATGACATGCCTGGCGTTACGCGTGACAGGCACTATGGTTATGCCGAGTGGACGGGTAAATATTTTACAGTTATTGATACCGGAGGCTATGTGACCGGCTCTGATGACAAGTTTGAGTCACAAATTCGCCATCAGGTGGAACTGGCATTGGACGAAGCCACGGCGGTAATCTTCATGGTCGATTGCAGGACCGGGTTGACAGGTTATGACAAGGAATTTGCCAATATCATCCGGCGATCCAAAAAACCGGTCTTCATTGCAGCCAACAAGGCCGACACCCCTGACAAGTCCATGCTTGCCAGCGAGTTCTATGAACTTTCCCTCGGAGAAGTCTATCCCGTTTCTGCTGAGAATGGCAGTGGGACAGGTGAACTTCTCGATGCACTTATCAAGATTTTCCCGGAACCAGGAGTGGCTGATCCCAATGCAGGGATTCCGAAGATTGCTATTCTCGGCAGGCCCAATGTAGGTAAGTCGTCCCTATTGAATGTACTCCTGGGAAAGGAGAGAAGCATTGTAACTGATGTAGCCGGGACTACCCGCGATGCCATTCATTCCAGATATAAGATGTTCGGGAAGGATTTCGTCCTGATTGATACAGCCGGACTCCGGAAGAAGAGCAAGGTGCACGAAGATATTGAATTCTATTCTGTGCTTCGTTCGCTACGCGCACTCGAAGAATGTGACGTTTGTATTATCGTCATTGATGCGCAACAGGGTCTCGAGTCTCAGGACGTCAATATCATTTCGTTGGCTGCGCGCCAGGGCAAGGGAATGGTTATCATGGTAAACAAATGGGATCTGGTAGAAAAGGACAGTAAAACTGCTGAGAAGATGAAGAAGGAAATGATGGAAAGCATAGCACCGATAGATTACATACCCATCATTTTTGCTTCAGTCCTGGAAAAACAGAGGATTTTCCAGGTGATTGAGAAGGCCGTGGAGGTTTACCAGAACCGTATAAAGCGTGTCACTACTTCCGAATTGAACGATGCCTTGTTACCGGAAATCATTCACTATCCCCCGCCGGCGGTCAAGGGTAAGCTGATACAGATCAAATACATTACACAGGTCAAGGCTTCATTTCCATCGTTTGCATTTTTCTGCAATCTTCCGCAGTACATTCAGGAATCCTATCAGCGCTTTCTGGAAAATCGATTGCGGGAAAAATTTGACTTCACGGGTGTTCCGATACGCCTGTTCTTCAGAAAGAAGTAAGCTTGCCTCCGGCCAGGGTCTTGTGGGCTCGCTTATACGCTAAAAATTCAATTTTTTCCACCAAATACCGTGAATTAGGTCATTCCTTGTATATTTGCGGCGAATTTAAAACCTGTAAACTATGAAAAAAGTTATCGGAATGATCGTAGTGTCTGCTTTTGCAGTTGCATTTGTAGCTTGCGGCGATGGCGGCAAAGCCAAGCGTGAAGCTGCAGAGAAGGCTAAGGCTGACTCTATTGCTAAGGCTGATTCTGCTGCTCAGGCTGTTGCCGCTGCTGCTGAACAAGCCAAGGCTGACTCTGTTGCTAAAGCAAAAGCTGATTCTGCTGCTGCCGCTGCAACGAAGAAGAAGTAATCTCACAAGAGATCAACATTCCCGGGAAGGCTTTAGTCTCTAAAGCCTTTTTTCATTTTCTGTGGAGCCAGTAACACTCTATAAGACACTGGAACGTCATATTCCTCCTGTCGCTTTACCCTACTGCTTCAGGTTGTGGGAGGAGCATCCTTTCCTGTTCACCGTCAAAAGAACAAGGATTACCAAGGTAGGCGATTTCATGTGGCGGCCAGGCCGTCCGCCACGGATCAGCGTGAATAGGGAAAGTCATCCGTATCTATTCCTGATCACGTACATCCATGAAGTCGCACACCTGCGCGTACATCAGGAGTTCGGCCCCAAAGTGGATCCGCACGGCCGAGAATGGAAGTCAAGGTTTCAGCAGCTAATGGATCCGGTCATGAAGGAAGAGGTCTTCCCTGGTCCTCTTCTCAGGGAATTAAGGAAGCACATGAAAGATCCAATGGCTTCAAGCTTTTCCGACCCAGTGCTTACACAAGCTCTCCGCAATCATGACGAAAAGCAGAAGAATGTCATTCTCCTCCATGAATTGCCTGAAGGCTCCGTATTTGGACTGCATGGCAAATGGTTCCGGAAAGGGAAGACACGCAGGACCCGCGTGATGTGCAGCGAACTCAATTCACGCCGAAACTACCTGGTCCCCGTAGATGCTCCTGTTGAACAGGCTCAATTGCGCTTTCCAGGATTTCAGTAACCCCTCATCCAGGCAACCTGCGCCGTATCATTGACTCCACCAACTCGAAAAGCCGCTGAGGATGCAGCGTTCTCCACTCTTCTATATTAAGCGTTCCGCCCATGTGGATATAGTGGTCGATGTGAAAGCGGGCCTGCTCATTCATTACAAAATCAGGAAATGAGACTGCCGCAATCCATCCGCCTTCAGTTTCTTCAAACCACTCCTCATAATAGCAGTCATCCGAACCATGGAAGTTGAGCAAATGCTCCCCGATCAGGATGAATTTCGTAATCCCTTCAGCCATTACAAGTTCAAGAAAGTTCCGCTTCAAGGTCATGATGTCATTATTGATGGCATCATTCCATTCACCCATCAACTCGATAATGATGTATTGCTGATCATAATTGACATAAAGGACCTTTAGATACAGTGTCTCTGACCCAAAAGCATCCCAGGCCGGATGGATGTAATATCCGTAAATGGTCTCCTCAAAGAGATCGTAATTATATTCCTTCCCATAGAAGGGAGACCGTTGATCAAAGGAAGCGTCGTAGTACTTCAGCCAGCGCTCATAGGGTTCTATCTCATGCATTAACGTCTGGCCAGGAGCGCTTTTCGAACCGAGCCATGTTTCTTCAACAACGCTAATGCTGCCTTTTCGTTCACATCCAGTTCGTCCATAATCATCCGGGTCCCACGGTGAATTAGCTTGTTGTTGGTCAACTGCATATCCACCATTTTGTTGCCCTTCACTCTTCCGAGGCGAACCATTGTTGCCGTTGAAATCATATTGAGAACCAATTTCTGAGCTGTACCTGCTTTCATTCGGGTTGACCCGGTTACAAATTCAGGCCCTACTTTCACTTCTATGGGATAATCCACACTAACTGCCAGTTCACTTCCCTGATTACATGTGATGCACCCTGTGACCACCCCGTTTGTTCGGGCAGTTTTTACACCTCCTACCACGTAAGGTGTTCGCCCTGAAGCGGCTATGCCAATGACTACATCTGCCTTGGAAATACCATGCGTCTGAAGATCTCTCCACGCCTGGGACGGGTCGTCTTCGGCATGTTCAACAGCCTGCCTAATGGCACGGTCACCACCGGCGATCAACCCGATTACTCTGCCCTGTTCCATTCCATAGGTGGGCGGTATTTCTGATGCATCAACAACACCCAGGCGTCCGCTCGTTCCGGCGCCAATGTAAAATAACCTGCCACCCGCCTTCATCTTGCGGACGATGACTTTTACCAACTTCTCTATCTGGGGAACGACACGAGCGACCGCTAACGGCACGCGACGGTCTTCCCTGTTGATATTCTTCAGCAAATCGCTGATATTCATCCTCTCAAGGGATTGATAGCGGCTTGCGGATTCGGTTGTTGAGAGTTTAGGCTTCATGACATTTTCAGTTCAAGCCACTTCATGCTGATGATATAAGGTCAAACCCGCAATGGGCGTTTCAAGTATGTTCTTTACCGTTACACCTTTGTCATTGGCCACTTGCCGCAGAATATCACTGTAATAAAATCCAATCGAACCCACGAAATGGACCTTCGTGTTTCTGAAGTCATGATACTGCATCACATTGTTTTCGTAGAACTCGGCAAAGCTGTCGTAAACAAGTTTGAAGCAGTAAGGCTCTTTAAGATGATGGAAGATAAATTTTGAAAAGGTCGCGAGGAATGTGCTGGGCTTTTCCCTTTGGTAAACCCGCTCCAGAAATTCCTCTCTCGTAAATGGATAACGTTCCTTGAATTGACGGGAAAGCTCTAAAGGCATTCGGTTACGGAGGTAGTCAAAAAGAATCCTTTTTCCCAGTGTAGTTCCGGATCCTTCGTCGGCAAGAATCCAGCCAAGGTTAGCCACCTGGTCTGTTATCCGTTCTCCGTCATAGAGGCAGGAATTTGAACCTGTTCCCAGAATGCAGGCGATGCCCTTCTCATGTCCGCACAATGCACGGGCAGCTGCCAGCAGGTCCCACTGTATTTCAATTGTTGCACCCGGGAAATACTGAAGGAAAGCATTGCGAATCAATTCCTGGTTCTTTTCAGAGGACACGCCGGTTCCGTAAAAAAAGACCTTATTCACTTCTTCTTTCACTAACGGTACCAGAATTTCCATCAATGACTTGTGAAGGTGCTCAATAGGTTCATAATAGGGATTAAACCCCGGCGATTGCGCCTGCCCGATGGCGTCGTTTCTGCCCAGCAAGCGCCAGTCAATTTTCGAACTGCCGCTGTCTGCGATGATAATCATGCGGTGAAGATGGGTGATTTCATGAAAGATGACAAGACACAATCAGACGAGTTTGCCAATCACCTTGAATTTCCTGAATACCTCCGCAGTGTGCGGAGCATCTTTCAACTCATCCGTCAAATCCTGACCGGCCCAATGCTCATAATGATTGCCTGTGCGCCACAGCCGGCTGGAGGTAACATCAAATACTTCTCCTTTGTAGGCGATCCACACAGTCTCTTTATCCCGACCGTTGCGCAATGCCAACTGTGAACGGGTAATCTCAATCATTGAGCTGTGAGGTGTTGAAAGTCCTTAATGATTGTATAAAGAAACTTTATAGGGGGCAGATCAGTCTGAATCCCCAGCAATGACTTTACCTTCTCAGTTGCCATCATCACCGGCTGGTTGTTACCGGTATCCCGGTTCACTTCCAATGCCTGTTGAATCAGCTCAATGTCGTGCTCGGTAAGCTGCTGTACCTGCGGAAAAGTCACTACATGCTGGCTCTCCGGATTGACAAACACTTCAGCCGCAGAGGCCTGGCGCTCCTCCACGAGTTTGACCACGGTTGTGCCTGCTACAAGATCACCCAGGCGCTGGCCCTTTCCACCAACCGAAATCACGAGTACGGCAATGAGTCCGGAAAAAAAATGAATATCTACAAGGCCAAATATCCAGCGAATGAGATAGTCCCCGATTGTAGCCGGTGTTCCATCCATACGGATCACCTTTATGTTCATGGCCCGCTTTCCCGGGGTTTGCCCATTCAGTGTAATTTCAAATGTCAGGGAATAAAAAGTCCACGGAAGCACCAACACGAGCAGCCATATCCACCATACATCAATCTTTAATTGGCCCAGAAGAATGATAATTACAACGACATAAACGATGATGATCAGCATATCGAGCAAATAGGCAAGAATGCGATCACCCAGGCTCGCAATCGGGTAATGAATGAAAACATTCTGGGTAGTTCTGACCTGAACTTGCATGAATTTTCAGCCGCTGCTTACGCCAAAAAAGGAATCGAATATTTTTAACTTACAGACCTAATGCCAAACCTATGAAATCTTTTCATTTCCTGGTCCCTGCCTTACTCATTCTGCTGAGCGCATGCGAAGAGAAGAAACCAGTAGAACGCATGACTGATGAACAGCTTCATGCCTATGCCGGGGAATTGGCGCATCGTTACATTATCACTGACGGCCATGTGGATCTACCCTACCGGCTCAAGATGAAAAACTTCAGAATTGAACGGGAGTACATGACCATTCCTGTCCAATCCTCAGAGGGAGATTTTGACTACGAAAGGGCAAAGAAAGGCGGACTAGATGCCCCTTTCATGTCCATCTACATTCCTTCGTCCTATCAGCAACTGCCTGATAAGGGTAAAGCCCTGGCCGATTCACTAATCAATATGGTGAGGGGCATCACCGAAAGCCTCCCCGACAAGTTTGCACTCGCCGGCTCTGCTGAAGACGTTCACAAGAATTTCACCGAAGGGAAGATTTCATTGCCCATGGGTATGGAGAATGGGGCGCCGCTGGGAAATGATCTGGCTAATGTCAGGTATTTCTATGACCGCGGGATCCGGTATATCACGCTAACACATGGCAAAGACAATCAAATCTGCGACAGCTCCTA
>JBDHXU010000063.1:0-20002 GCA_039810905.1 Cyclobacteriaceae bacterium
TGAATAAATAGATCGGGTAGGTTAGCTGAGGTGGTGTTGGCCGGCAAATGCCGGCCAACTTTGCTTTTAAGAGATCTATTTGCGGCCGCGAAGTGCACTGCAATTATTGCAGTCAATTTCCTGTCGCACTGATAAAACGGTTAACCTTTTTCATTGCTGCTCAACAATTGTATTGTATTTGTTTCCATTTGCTGAAAATTTTGCAGCAGCGCGACAGCCAGGAATTGCAATCGTTTACTAAAACACTGCGGTACCTTTAAACAACGAGAATGTTGAGAATAGATGATTTTGATCATCGAATATTTGCTTCGGGCCCTGGCCTGACACCGCAATCGTTTTTTTGAAGTTTAAATCAGGTTTTCTTACAGCGGACAACCGCCGGTGAAACACGCCCGTACATTTGCATCGTAGTCAAAACAAAAAAACTAAAACGACTACAGACTTATGAAAGCAAAATCATTTTTCGCAGCCCTTTTTGTAGCAGTGAGTGCGGTTGCATTTGCGGGTCCCGGTAATCCGAAGGTTGTGGTAGTTAGCCAGAAACAGTCCGGAACCTTCAAGGTGATTTACGAGGGAGAAAAAGTTGGTAATGTGACCATGACCATCCGGAACGGTAAAAACCAGGTTGTCTTCACGGAAACCATCCGCAATATTGGTGCCTTCGCACGTCCTGTCAATTTCACGGGTATGGAAGCCGGCGAGTACAGCATCGAAATTACCGATGCCAATGGCAAGCAGGTCCAGAAAATCAGCTATAATGTTGAAGCCCCGGTGAAAAACGTACACGTAGCCCGTATCAACGAAGAGGGCAAGTATCTGCTGGCAGTTCCCGGCAACGGGCCTGAGCAGATCAACGTCCGCATCTTCGACGGTGCCAACCAGCTAGTGCACGAAGAGGACCTCACCATCAATGGTGCCACAGGTTTGGTGTACAATCTGCGCAACGTGCAGGGTATGCCGACTTTCGAAGTCACCGACCAGACCGGGAATGTGAAAACCATTAAGTACTAAGAAGAAAACTTATTTGGTTGTGGAGAACCCCATCGCAAGATGGGGTTTTTCTTTTTACCGCAGAGGATGTCTACCGCGGAGGCGTGGAGGCGCAGGAAAATTGGTGAGGTAGTGACTAGGAGAGTTGGTTATTGGCGAGGTACCAGGACGAGAAACCAGAAACTTGGAACCAGAAACGTTTTACCTACATATTCCGCCTGTACTGACCTCCCACCTCAAAAAGTGCCTGTGTGATCTGTCCAAGCGAGCAAACCTTGCAGGCTTCCATCAGTACTTCGAAAACATTGCGGTTCTGGATGGCGGCTTCCTTGACTTTGTCCAGCAAGGCGGTCGAGTGATTGCCTTGCAGTTCATGAAGATTGCGCAGCATTTTTATCTGGTATTCCTTCTCTTCGGTAGTGGCTCGTATAACCTCCTGGGGTATGATGGTAGGCGATCCCTTGGAACTAAGAAAAGTATTCACGCCGATGATAGGATACTCACCGGTGTGCTTGAGGGTCTCGTAATAGAGACTTTCTTCCTGGATCTTCCCTCGCTGGTACATGGTCTCCATAGCGCCAAGCACGCCACCACGTTCGGTGATGCGGTCAAATTCTACCAGTACGGCCTCCTCGACGAGGTCGGTGAGTTCTTCAATAATAAATGAACCCTGCAAAGAGTTTTCGTTCTTGGCCAGGCCAAGCTCCTTGTTGATGATGAGTTGAATGGCCATAGCCCTTCTTACTGACTCTTCAGTTGGGGTGGTGATGGCCTCATCGTAAGCATTAGTATGCAATGAATTGCAGTTATCATAAATCGCGTAGAGAGCCTGCAGTGTGGTGCGGATATCATTAAAATCGATCTCCTGTGCATGCAGGGACCGGCCTGAAGTCTGAATGTGGTATTTCAGCATCTGGCTTCTTGCATTGGCGCCATACTTTTCCTGCATGGCCTTGGCCCAAATCCTTCTGGCCACTCTTCCAATTACAGAATATTCAGGGTCGATGCCGTTGCTGAAGAAGAAGGAGAGATTCGGGGCGAATTCATTGATATCCATTCCCCGGCTCAGGTAATATTCTACATAAGTGAAGCCGTTGGCTAAAGTAAAGGCCAGTTGTGAAATGGGGTTGGCCCCGGCTTCGGCAATGTGATAACCGGATATGGATACTGAATAGAAATTCCGCACTTTCTGCTGTATGAAATACTGCTGCACGTCGCCCATCAGTCGCAGCGCAAACTCAGTGGAGAAGATGCAGGTATTCTGTGCCTGGTCTTCTTTCAGAATATCAGCCTGAACCGTTCCTCTTACCTGCGATAGTGTTTCGGCTTTAATTTTTGCGTAGACGTTAGCCGGCAGGACCTGGTCTCCTGTTACACCCAGCAGCAAAAGTCCCAGTCCGTCATTGCCTTTGGGAAGATGGCCCTGGTAGGAAGGGAGTTTGTCTTTGTTCCCTTTGTATAACTCATCGATTTTCCGCTTCACTTCAGCCTCCAGGCCATTCTTTTTGATGTAGAGTTCGCATTGCTGATCAATAGCCGCATTCATGAAGTAGCCGAGCAGCATGGGTGCGGGTCCGTTGATAGTCATGGACACCGAGGTTCTCGGGTCTGCAAGATTGAAACCGCTGTATAGTTTCTTGGCGTCATCCAGGCAGCATATGCTCACGCCTGAGTTGCCGATTTTACCGTAGATGTCCGGGCGGTAATCAGGATCGCTGCCATAAAGTGTTACCGAATCGAAGGCAGTAGAGAGCCGCTTGGCGGGCATGGCAATGCTTACATAGTGGAAGCGGCGGTTGGTGCGTTCCGGGCCGCCTTCACCGGCGAACATCCTCGTTGGATCTTCACCCTCACGCTTGAAGGGATAGATGCCTGCCGTATAGGGAAACTCGCCGGGTACATTCTCCTGCAGGACCCACTTGAGCAGATCGCCCCATGCTTCATATTTCGGCAGTGCAATCTTGGGTATCTGCAAATGGGCAAGCGATTCGGTGTGGGTTTTGATTCCAATCTCCTTGTCCCTTACCTTAAACTTGAACACCGGCTCCCTGTATTTCTTCACCACCTCGGACCACTCTTCGGTAATCCTTTTCCAGTTACGCGGATCAAGATTGAGTCTTTGTTTTTCTATTTCAGTCTCAATGGCCCTGCGGACATTTTCATCCTTCATCAGTTCAAGGGATTTCTTCAATGCATAGAGCCCCTGTGCAACAGACGCCTGGTCCTTCACCCATTGATCGTACTTCCTGTTGTTTTCCGAAATCTCGCTCAGGTAGCGGGTGCGGTTCGGAGGGATGACGTAGACCTTCTCCGACATTTCATGCGTGATGTGAAAGGTGGATTTGAGATTTGCGTCGGTCTTCTCAACGACCCGTTCTATTACTTTCCTGTACAGTTGGTTTGTGCCCGGATCATTGAATTGAGATGCAATCGTTCCGAAAACAGGCATCTCTTCCACTTTCTTGTCCCACAACTGATGGTTGCGCTGGTATTGCTTCTTTACATCCCTCAAGGCATCGAGGGCGCCCCGCTTGTCAAATTTGTTCAGCGCAATGATGTCAGCAAAATCAAGCATGTCGATCTTCTCAAGTTGTGTCGCAGCCCCGTACTCAGGGGTCATCACGTACAGTGACACATCGCTGTGGTCGAGTATCTCTGTATCGCTCTGCCCGATGCCTGAAGTTTCAAGAATGATGAGATCATAATGTGCAGCCTTCAGCACCTGGATGGCTTCTTTCACATACGCGGACAAGGCCAGGTTGGACTGTCGTGTCGCCAGTGATCGCATATACACCCTGGGATGATTGATGGCGTTCATGCGGATGCGATCTCCGAGAAGGGCGCCGCCCGTCTTGCGTTTGGAGGGATCAACAGAAACAATACCGACGGTCTTGTCCTTGAAGTCGATAAGAAACCGCCTCACGATTTCATCCACCATCGATGACTTCCCGGCGCCTCCGGTACCCGTAATGCCGAGAACGGGTACTTTAGACTTTGACGCCAGCTCATTTATCTGCCTGAAGGTGCTTTCATGTTTATCGTAGTAATTCTCGGCCGCAGAAATAAGTCGTGCTATAGAGAGCGGATTTTTGGACTGCAGGTTTCGGACTTCATCTTCGAGTGTTTCACCTAAAGGAAAGTCGCTCTTCTCAACCAGATCGTTGATCATTCCCTGCAGGCCCATGGCGCGACCGTCATCTGGTGAATAAATCCTTGTAATGCCGTAGTCCATCAGTTCACGGATTTCATCCGGAAGGATCACACCTCCTCCGCCTCCGAAGACCCTGATATGGCCTGCCCCTTTTTCTTTGAGCAGGTCATACATGTATTTGAAATATTCGTTATGTCCTCCCTGGTAGCTGGTGATGGCAATCGCCTGTGCATCTTCCTGGATGGCGGTGTTGACAACCTCCTGTACACTGCGGTCATGGCCCAGGTGAATGACTTCACAACCTGTTGCCTGTATGATGCGACGCATGATGTTGATCGCGGCATCATGGCCATCAAAGAGTGAGGCAGCCGTTACGATGCGTACTTTATTTCTGGGTTTGTAAGCCGGAGGTGCCTGATGTCCTGCAAGGTTCTTTTTTTCCGTTTGGTCACTTGTTGCGGTCGCCTGGCTCATGTCGCTCTATTATAATAGTAAAAAGCATTTCAAAAGTACGGAGAACACCCTGAACAAGCTAACGGGAGTTAGCCAGTGCGATTCTACGCTGAAGATCCCAATAGGCCTTGCTGTATCCTACCAGGATTTCTTCACCCCGGACAATAGGACGCAGCGACACTATAAAGCATCGGTTTCCGTATGTGAGATATTCACAGTTATTATGGAGTCCTTTAACCCGGGAGAAACCTTCCGCATCGTTGGCATAACGGCCGGGGTGCTGAAGCGTTGGTCTCGCATCTACTGCAACGTTGCGGTTTACCCGCAGCAAATAGGTGTTGTATCCGTCATCCTTTTTGGCAGACTCCCAATATTTCCTGATGCCGGCGTATTCAGTGATCCTTTCTCCCTTCCGGAAATTTCTTCTTGCAAAAAGGCCGTACCCTGCGTTGGGCAGCTGTGATTTACGGATAATAACGGAGGCGTTTGAGGGTAACTTTCGAAGCCTGGAGATGTTCATTCCCGAAATGTAACACATAATACCAACCGCGGAGGCGGGGAGCCGCAGAGATAAATATTTGTTGTATTGGTGATTGGTGAGTGTATGCTTCATTCTAGCTCCAAGTGTTTTCAAAGGGGACATGTCACGAAAAGCGGAGACTCGTTCGGCAATACGTTTACTCATCTTAGTTCGCGATTTGACCAAACCAGATTTCACTCGTATTACTCTTAACTTCAGGTCATGGACCCTGCGGAAGAGCGAGAATGTATTCAAAAAGCCGCCTCCGGCGATCACCGTGCCTTTCGACAGCTGGTCGAAACACACCGTGCCCTCACATACTCGATAGCATTCAGGATGACCAGGAACGTGGCTGAATCGGAGGACGTCGTACAGGAAGCTTTTGTCCGCGTCTGGAAAAACCTCCGCCGATACGATGCGGGATTCCGGTTTCGTACATGGATCGCGAAGATTGTAACAAATCTTTGCCTGGATTACCTGAAGTCGCCACGCAATAGGAAAGAGGGCGGATTGGAATTGGCAGAAAATATAGCTGAGCCTGGGCAAGTGTATTCAGGTATAGAAATCTCTGAACTGAGGTTGGCCGTTGTCAGGTTAGCTGAACTACTGACTCCAAAACAAAAGGCAGTATTTGTACTAAGAGACCTGGAAATGATGGAACCGGAGGAGGTGTGTAAGGTTTTGGATATGCCAGCCGGCAACATGAAGAGCAACCTCTTCCATGCACGAAAGAAAATAAAAGAAGGTTTGGAAAAATGGTACCAAAAAGATACGCTATGGACTGCAGGAAATGTGAAGAGATGATGTATTTATATGCCGAGTTGACCGCTGCCGACCGCGCCGAAATCTATGGGCACCTTGCAAATTGTCAGAGTTGCAGCGCCATCTTCGCGGAGATCCGGGCATTGAATGCAATGGTTTCCATGATAGCTGAAGACAAGTCCATGCCGCCGAGCATGTCCAACCTGACGCACCGGGTCATGGAAGATATCGCGTCAGTACAGCCCTCATTCACCCTGTGGTCAATGCTATGGGAAAACAAGCTTGCTTTTTCCATGGCAGCCGTGTCACTGATGCTTGTTGTCACTTTTGCACAGGAAGTATTAATGGAGGATTATCATGTGCCGCATAAGAAAAGTCTCACTGGCGCTCGGCTAAGCGTAAGCGAGTTCAAGTCGCTTGCAACACGTCAGAAGGCCAGGGTTTTCAGTTGGTCAGGCTGCAGGACACCGCTTGCTTCGGCGCAGGCCGTAAAAGATTGTATGAAGAGTCATTTTAAACAGAACTGATGATGAACAGAAGATTGTTAACCGTTTACGTCTGCGCCATGCTGCTGCTCACAGCCTGTGATAATCCGATGGTTTTTCACACGAAGGTGAATGAAGACGGATCACTCGACCGCACACTTGTGCTCGACAAAACGGATTCGATGAATGTGCGCCCGGAAAGAAACATATTCGGTATAGGTGAGGAGAAAGGCTGGGCTGTAAAAATCACGCAACCTTCGGACTCCGCCGTTAAGTCAGACAAGAACAAAATCAGAATTGAATTCAGGAAGCACTTTGTGGATGCGGATGCCATGAATGCTGAGTTGGATCTGTCGACAGACACCTTATTCAGGGTCAATGCAAGATTTGAAAAGAATTTCAGATGGTTCTATACCTACATCCGTTACTCCGAAACGATCCGGCCGGTGCAGCGATTTAAGATGGTGGATCCGAATGACTTCTTCAACCAGGAGGATGAATCGTTCATCAGACGACTCCCGGCAGAGGGAAAGCATATTTCACTGGCCGACAGTGTGTATCTGCTCATGCTCAATGAGAAGATATCGGACCACTTCGGCAACATGGGTATATTTAAGGAGACGTATCAGATTCTGGAGGAAGTTGTTAAGAATAATCTGCCTGATAAGCGCTGGCTGGACACCCTGCAGAAGAACGAGGAATATATTTACAAGCGCATCGAGCGTGACAAGGGAGAACATGACCTGGCCGAGAAAATTGCAGATACGCTGGGTATCCCGCTTCCCAAGCCGAAATCAACATTGGAATTTCAGGCTCGTTCCAGGGACCTAAATACCCGGGTTGACTTCATGGGCTACTGCCGCGACGGCCGGTATCAGAGCGAGATTGAGATGCCCTGGACGGTAGTGCACTCCAACGCCGATTCTGTAGCTGGCCAAATCTTGTACTGGCGGCCAATGCTCAACAAATTCGTCTACATGGATTATGAAATGTATGCCGAGAGCCGAAGGATGAATATGTGGGCAGTTGCTGTTTCGGGTGTGGTGGTTATCCTGACGGGGTGGGTGATCTTGAGAAAAAAGAAGTGGTTCCGGGGGTGAAAGGTGAAAAAAGGAGAGGTAAAAGGGGAGTGGGACAAGTGTTCAGTTTTCACGGTTTTGATTATGCATTCCGGTTTGAACTAAAAGCATTGGCCAACGCTTGCCAGTTGGCTGGTTAACCAAGGAAGCGCCTTTGGATCATCATTGTCTGAAAGAGTCTGGACACCCTCTGGATACGTCTGGAAATCGTCTAAAGTGAGTGGCATCGTGTAAAGTGAGTCGAAACAAAGTTTAAAGTAAGTCGAAGCAAGGTCTGAGAATTGACTGAAAGCAGTCTGAGAACGGAGTGAGAAAATAGAGTTGACCGTTATGCTATTGGACTTCTTCACTATTGCGTTGCCAGAAGCAAGGAACAAGGAACTATAAAGAAGGAACAGTTAACCGAATTACACGATTGGCAACCATGGAATTCAATAATCCATTAAATTGCTCCAAAGCAATCACCAATGACTTCCCGCAGAAAGGTAATCCAATCGATCGGGCTGGCCACAATGGCCTGGCCCTTGCTCTCAACTGAGTCCAATGCCGGCACGCCGCCCATGCCAGAAGCCGACGACAAGGAATACTGGAAAAAGATCCGTGACCAGTTCTCGCTCGCGCGTGACAAGGTTTTTTTTAATCCAGGTACGGTTGGGGCGATGCCGAAAGTGGTGGTCGACAAGATGATTGCACATCTGCAATACATCGCAACCGACGTGGCGGATTGGGCCTACAAGGACGACAACAAGGAAGAGTTCATTAGCGGCTATAATAACCTGATGGGCATCCGCACCAAAGTGGCCAAGCTCATCAACGCAGATGCAGGCGAAATAGCCATGACGGATAATGTGACCAATGGGATGAGCTACATCGCCAACGGCATCACGCTGCAACCAGGAGATGAAGTGATCACCACCGACCAGGAGCACAGCGGAGGGCAATCAGGATTTATGCTCAAGGCCAAGCGTTACGGGACAATTTTCAGAACCGTTCCTATCCCCAAGCCTGCACACAGTCCGCAGGAATTATATGACATTATCGTCAAAGCTATAACGCCCAAAACTAAGCTGATCATGTTATCGCACATGATCTCGGGAAGCGGTGCGATTCTTCCCGTAAAGGAAATTTGCGCCGAAGCTTCCAAGCGAGGAATATTCACGCTGCTGGATGGTGCACAAACCCTGGGTCATATCAAGATCGACGTTCGCGATATCGGATGCGACGCATACACCGGATGTTTCCACAAGTGGATGGGTGCCCCTGCAGGCACAGGTTTTATGTATGTACGCGCTGACAGGATGAAGGACATCTGGACTACGGTTGCCAGCGGCAGGTGGGACAACCATGAGGACGAAGGATTCCGCTTCACGCAAAGGGGTACGGGAAGTTTTCCCATCCTCAAGGGCCTTGAGGCATCCATTGACTTCCATAATGAAATTGGTCCTGATCGTGTCTATGCAAGAATCAAGTTCCTCGGTCAGCGTCTTCGTGATGGGCTTCGTGCCAACAAGAAGGTGAAATTCTACTCACCGTTGGATGAAAGCATGTGTGCAGGCATCTCCGTGTATAACGTGGAAGGATTGACCGGGGCACAACTCCAGGAGGCTTACTGGGCCAAAGGTCGTATGAGGCCGAGGTCCCAGGGCGATAAGTGGGGTGTGCGTCACTGCACACATATCTTCAACAGTGAAGAAGAGATCGACAAGGCCATTGCCATCGTGAACAGTCTTTGATTTTCTTTCCATGCCGCAGCCTGGAATACAGGAACCTCCCGTCAAGGCAAAGCCCGAGGTTGACATGGAGGTGTTGGCTACCCTGCATCCTGAACTGTTGGAAGACGGGCATATCTATGTTCATTGTCATTTCAAAGCGATGGATGATGATACCCTGATTCGCATTTGGAAGTCCACGTTTCTCATTGACTGTCATTCACCGTCGCGGGCTTCTCTTGTTCATGCCGAGAACATAACGTATGCCCCTCTGTGGACTCAGGTGCCTGGCCGAAGCGATTTTTCCTTTCTGCTGATCTTTACCATGCTGCCCTCCAGTTGCAAAATCTTTGACCTGGTGGAAGAAATACCGCAACCGGGCGGGTTTGTTATAAAAGGAATCGCCAGAAATGAGAAGGATGTTTATCATGTGAACATTTGATGATGGATTGATTGAATCGGCCTACAATATTTTTGTGCTCAATCCGTCTATCTTGCAGCTTCACTAATCCCATGAGCAAACCCAAAGTCACCCTCACCCAGGTTTTTAAAACTATTATCTGGCCGCGCAGGGGCATCCTGTTTGTCGGACTTATCCTCATCGTGATCAGCAGGCTGGCAGGCCTGGTCCTGCCGGGTGCAACGAAATACCTGATGGATGATGTCATAGCCAAGGGTGATATGGATACCCTCAAGCTGGTGCTGCTGGCAGTTGCAGGGTCTATTCTGGTTCAGGCAGTAACATCCTACATCCTTACACAGATTCTAAGTGTGGAGGCACAGCATTTAATCTCTGTGCTAAGATCAAGTGTTCAGAAGCAAGTGTTGCAGCTTCCTATCCGTTTCTTCGACAATAACAAGTCCGGCGCACTGGTGAGCAGGATCATGAATGATGTGGAAGGGGTGCGCAACCTGGTGGGCACGGGGCTGGTACAATTGTTTGGAGGAGTTCTTACTTCAGTGATCTGCCTGGTGCTGCTCATTCAGATTAGCCCTATGATGACCGTTTATGTATTGGTCCCGGTGACCATTTTCGGATTAATATCACTGAAGGCGTTTTCCAAGATTCGGCCTATTTTCCGGGAGAGGGGCAAGATCACTGCTGAAGTAACCGGGAGACTGACGGAGACGTTGAATGGCATCCGTGTCATTAAGGGCTTCAATGCAGAACCACAGGAGATAAAGTCATTTGAGTTCGGTGTAGACAGGCTCTTCCGGAATATCAAAGCAAGCTTGACCGCCACCAGTCTCATTACAAGTTCAGCTACTTTTTTATTGGGGCTTGCCTCTACGGGCATCATGGGGATCGGTGGTTATATGATCATTAACCATCAACTGACTTTTGGAGAGTTTCTTTCTTTTACACTTTATCTCGGCTTCATGATTGCGCCCATCGTGCAAATGAGCAACATCGGGAGCCAGTTGACCGAAGCATTTGCAGGACTGGATCGCACAGAAGAGCTGATGAACATGAGACCGGAGGACGACGGCACGGAACGTCCCATACAGATTGGTCCGATTCATGGGGATATTGAATTCAGGGATGTTTCGTTTGCGTATGAAGAGGGAAAAGAAGTACTGAAAAACATTTCGTTCAATGCGCCGTCGGGTAGTGTGACCGCCCTGGTGGGGACTTCCGGCTCTGGCAAGACGACCATCGCCGGACTGGCTGCATCGTTTTTGAATCCGCAGGCGGGGTTGATAACGGTGGATGGCCAGGATCTCAGCAAAGTTTCTCTCAACAGCTACAGGAGCCAGTTGGGGGTCGTTCTGCAGGATGACTTTTTGTTTGAAGGCACAATCAGAGAGAACATACTGTTCCCAAGGCCCCAGGCCACGGAAGAACAGCTGCAATCGGCCGTGAAAGCGGCTCACGTGGATGAGTTCACTGACCGGTTTGAGGACAAACTGGACACCTTGATCGGAGAGAGGGGGGTAAAGCTATCCGGGGGTCAAAGGCAGCGGATTGCCATTGCGAGGGCAATTCTGGCCAACCCCCGTGTACTGATTCTTGACGAGGCCACGTCCAACCTGGACACCGAAAGTGAGTCGTACATTCAGGAAAGCCTGAGAGAACTCATGAAAGGCCGTACTACTTTTGTAGTAGCGCACCGGCTCAGTACCATCAGGCAGGCGGATCAGATTCTCGTAATCGAGCATGGGCAGCTGGTGGAGCAAGGCCGGCACGAGGAATTGATAGAAAAGAAAGGCCGGTACTATCAATTGTATACATATCAGGCAAGAATTTGAAGCAGTGGTGGGACTGCATTATATCACCCCAATTTTTTTGTGAGAGTTTCCACAGATGAAGTTAGAATTGCTATCTTCATAGCACTTAACTGATACCCCATGAAATTTGCTGATATTCTAAACGCATTTCGTACCGGCAGTGGTACAGCGCGCAGCCACATGAAGAATCTTCTGGAAATGGCTGCCACGGATGGTCATTTTCAGGATGTTGAATATGAATTACTGAAATCCATTGCCAAGGAGAACAACATATCAGAATCTGAACTGAAGGAAATTCAGAAGAATCCACAGGGTATAAAGTTTGAAGTTCCGCAGGATAAGCGGATAAAGTTTACCCAGCTGTATGATCTGGTGCACATGATGAGTGTGGACAACAATATTCATCCGGATGAATTAAAGCTGGCTCACCTGTTTGCCATCAAATTTGGCTATCCTTCCGCCAAGGCCAAGGAACTCGTAGACACCATTACCCAAAACATCAGGAACAAGCTTCCCGCCTCAGAAGCGATCAAGCGCGCTGAGATGATGTTGATGTAAACACCGAGTCACTCTAAGCTGAACATTTCTGGCAAGTGTGCTAACTTGCCATATGGTTTTTGCGAGCCTGATATTCCTTTTTCTTTTTCTTCCGCTCAACCTGTTCCTGTATTACCTGTCCGGGAATCAGATGTACAGGAATGTGCTCCTCATCATCTTTTCATTTTTCTTCTATTCGTGGGGCGAGCCTGTTTGGATCCTGGTGATGATCTTCTCGGCAACGGTTGACTACCTCAATGCCATTGTGATCGAAAGAAACCGCGGAACCGTCTGGGCAAAAGCAGGGCTTATTTCCTCACTCGTGGTAAACCTTGGACTGCTTTTTTTGTTCAAATACAGCGGCTTCTTCTACCAGACACTGAACCAGTGGTTTGGATTGAGCCTCGAGGTTCCTTCATTTGCCCTTCCCATTGGCATTTCCTTCTACACCTTTCAAACGATCTCTTATGTGGTGGATGTATACCGTAGCGAGGTGAAGGCACAATACTCCTACATGAAGTACTTCCTTTTTGTATCGCTATACCATCAACTCGTGGCGGGCCCCATTGTAAGGTATGCCCACATTGCGCATGAAATTGAAAATCGCCAGACTTCCATTAAAGATATAAGCAATGGGGTGAACCGATTCTGCATCGGACTGTTCAAAAAAGTCTTTTTTGCCAATGTGGCGGGAGAATTGGTCAAACAATACCTGGATGCTGACCTGACCAGCCTGTCCACCGGTGGTGCCTGGTTCGGACTCCTGATGTTTTCCCTTCAGATCTATTTTGACTTCTCAGGCTATTCGGATATGGCCATTGGACTTGGCTGGATGTTTGGATTTCATTACCACGAGAACTTCAATTACCCTTACATCGCCAAAACAGCCACAGAATTCTGGCGGCGCTGGCACATTTCTCTCAGTACTTTTTTCCGCGACTATCTCTACATCCCGCTCGGTGGCAACCAGCATAACGGGTTTCGTAATCTTATCATCGTATGGTTCCTGACTGGCCTCTGGCATGGCGCCAGCTGGAATTTCATATTGTGGGGCTTGTACTTCGGGATGCTCATCGGCTTGGAGAGAATCTGGCTGAAGGCTCTTTTGGACCGGATACCGACAGCATTCTCCCATTTCTACCTCGTCCTCGCAGCCATGATCGGCTGGGCCATCTTTTACTTTACAGACCTGGAACGACTGGGAACATTCATTAGCGTGCTCTCAGGTTTTGCACAGCAGCCCTTGTGGAACAATGTGGTAAGCATTGACTTTATGAGTCACCTCTACTGGTTGCTTGCAGCATTGATCTGTTGCTTGCCTGTGTATCATTATGTGAATCGCTGGATCAATGAACGATTTCATCCCTCACTTTCAGGTAACCTGACGCTCGCTTACACCGGACTCAACGTGGTAATCCTACTGATCAGTGTTTCTATGCTTGTGGGTAAAAGTTATAACCCATTTCTCTATTTCAGATTCTGACGGGATGAATCTAAATGACCCCATATGGAACAAACTGAAAGGTGAGAGCCTTTTTCTCACCCTGAATGGGATGATTTTTTTTCTGTTTCTGGCGCTGGGCGGAGAATTTTCTGTCCTGATGCCTTCGTCGGATGTTTCATCTTTGGAGAAAAGGACACTCACACCGTTTCCCCAATTCAGCTGGGATAACCTTTTGATGGGCCACTACACCGACAGTCTTGATCTTCATTATTCGGACAATTTCCCTTTCCGGGATGGTTGGGTGGAGTGGACGGCCCGGTTGAAAGACAACTTCGGTTACCGGCCAAATGATTTGAGGTTGTACACGATTAATAATGAATTTGCTGCGCTGGACGAGGGTCTCAACAAGGACACATTTAAAGTCAAGACAATTGATACGCTGAAAACAGGGACAGCAGCTGATACAACAAAGAAACCGCTCTATTCCCCCGGAACCATTATGATCTACAATGGCATGGCCATTCAGATTTTTACCGGCTCCAAAACCCGCGCGGAAGCATTCGCCGGCATGGTCAACAGGTACCGCGAGCAGTTGCACGACTCTGTCCGCGTGTTCTGCATGGTTGCACCGACGGCCACGGATTTCCACCTGCCAATGGAAGAGAAGCAAGCCCGCAATCTCGAGCGACCAATGATACAACACATTCATGAGTATCTCGATTCGGGGATACAGGCGGTGGATGCGTACGAGGAAATCGAACGGAATATTTCAGATTATCTCTACTTCCGCACCGATCATCACTGGACTGGCAGAGGAGCGTATCATGCTTACCGTGCTTTTTGTCGCACAGCCGGACTGGAGCCTGCAGACCTGACCGCATTTAAGCGACGGGTCAGGAGAAATTACCTCGGCTCTCTTTACGGGATTACCAAAGATGTAAGACTTAAAGATCACCAGGACAGTGTGGAGTCCTTTCGTCTCCCCATCGCCACGACACTCTACAGATTTCCGGATCCCCAGTTGATGGATTCTGTCAGGGCGAATCTCTTCGCTGAAACGCCGAACTATACGACCTTCCTGGGAGGCGACTACCCTCTAATTCGCATAGAGGCAGACAATGGATCAACCCGGAATGCGTTGGTGATTAAGGACTCCTATGGTAACGCAGTATGCCCTTTCCTTGCCATGCATTACAGAAGCGTTTACGTTATCGATTACCGAACTTTTGAAAAGAATATTTTGTCGTTCATTCAGGTGAACCGAATACACGATCTGATTTTCATCCATAATACCTTTGCAGCTAATGCTGAATTCACCGCGAAAAAGGAGACTTACCTGCTTTACGCAAAAGCTTACAGAAGGCAGCCGGCCGAAACGGACACCACCTCCGTGCAGGGTACCGAACCAAGGATAGAGGGTAACCGTGAATTACCACCGAAACAAAAGCCATGAGGATTTTTTTAACTAAAGCATTTCAACTGTCGTTGGCAGTGTTAATCCTGCAGGGATGGGCTCATGCTGACCCTGGTGACTCCCTCCAGGACTATTATTACATTCATCATAACCTGAATGTGATTCAGTATTTCAACAAGGAAGTTCTGAAACGCTTTCATGACAAATGGAATTCTTCCGACCGGCTGGTGATAGCTCATTTCGGAGATTCCCATGTTCAGCCTGATATCTACCCAGGTGCAGTACGCAAGGAGTTGCAGTCGGCAAGAGGGAATGGCGGCTTTGGCATGACGTTTCCTTACTCTACTGTCCGAACTTATTCGATGATCGATTATCGTTCCGTTCATACGGGCACATGGCTCTATTCCAAAAGCATTGAACCGAAACCAAAACTTCCTTTGGGCGTATCTGGCGCTACGGCACGGACCTTTGACCCTCATGCGACTTTCGCACTCCACTTTAAAAAACCCTATCCATCAGGTCCCTTGATAGCGCGAATCTTTTGCAAGATGGAGCCGCGGAGTTTTGATTTTGTTCTTCGCTCAGGAGGCCAGGAGACTCTTGTGGAAGTCGGCTCGCAAGCGCCAGCCAAACCGGTCGAGATTCTGCTTAATACACCAGACAGTATCATTGAATTGAAGCTCGTGAAGAAAAAGGAAAATCAGAATGCATTTGAATTCTATGGTATGAGTCTGGAGGATCCGGGCCGTACCGGCGTGGTGCACCATTGCCTGGGGATCGGCGGCTCCAAATATGGCTCCTTGCTTGAACAGGCATTACTGGAGGAGCAACTTCCTGCGCTGGCTCCCGATCTCGTCATTCTTGATTTTGGAACAAATGACATATTGTATCAGAATGCTGTTCCTTTGGATCTTAAAACGCAGATAGAGGGAGTTATTCGGAAAGTCAAAAGGGCTGCACCGGAAGCTACCATCCTCCTTACATCCGCACAGGATATGTACCGACGCGATCAAAATATCACTGCATCCATGGATTTCTCGGATCTTGTTCGTCAGGTCGCAAGGGAGCAGCAATGCCTTATGTATGACTGGTATTGGGTGGCGGGAGGGCCCGAAACCATGGTGAAGTGGCGCGACCACGAACTTGCACGGAAGGACATGATTCACCTCACCATTCAGGGATACGAATTGAAAGGCCGGCTCCTGGGTCAGGCTATTATCGAGGCAGTTAAGAACTACGACAACGCACCCGATTCGGTACTGGTTTCACTCGAACCATTCAGGCGACGGAAGAATTTCCCGGATACGTTGAGGAATGACTCGATTCAAAAGATGGTGGCGCAACGCAATGCCCGGGATTTGTCAGTCATTCGTCACCAGATAAAGAAAGGCGAATCTTTAAAAGTGATTGCAAAACACTATCATGTTAAGGTGGAAGACATTCGTCGTGACAACGGTCTTCCCAATAACCGGATTATTGAAGGAAAGTATCTTATCATTCATCCTGGAAAAATTCAAGCCGGCAAGTCATCGGTATCAACTTCAGCAGATGAGTCTTCACAGAAGTATCTCACACATCTTATCAAGAGTGGTGAAACACTTAGTGAAATCGCCGAGCAATACAAGGTGAGTGTTACGCAACTCAAGCAGCTAAATGGACTACGATCTTCCAATATCCGGGCCGGGAAGACTTTGAAAATCAAACCGCTCTAGCTGCCGCAGGAATGGTGGATTATCCGATACTCGAAATCATCCCAGAGCTTCTCCAGAAACTCTCGGTTCATCCGACCGTGCTGCTGCAGGCTCCTCCCGGCGCGGGAAAGTCGACCGTATTGCCATTGCATTTGCTTGACGCTCCCTGGTTGAACGGAAAGAAAATAATTATGCTGGAGCCTCGCCGTCTGGCCGCGAAGTCGGTGGCAGAACGGCTTGCTGAAGAGTTGGAAGAAGAAACCGGCCAGCGTGCCGGCTATAGGGTGAGATTTGAATCCCGCGTATCAGATGAGACGCGGATTGAAGTGGTTACAGAAGGGATACTGACGAGGGTTCTTCAGGAGGATAATATGCTTGAAGGTGTTGGTCTTCTCGTCTTTGATGAATTCCATGAGAGAAGCCTGCAGGCCGACCTTGCCCTGGCACTTGCGCGACAGGTACAGCAATACCTCCGTGAAGATTTGAAGATTTTGATCATGTCTGCCACACTGGACACGGATCGGATAGCTGCGGCGATGGGTAATGCACCATTAGTGACCTCCTCAGGCAGGCAATTTCCAGTTGAGATCCGCTACGCTTCAGTTGAAAGCGATCAGCCATTGCCTGCTCGTGTTGTTCCGGCGGTCCTTAAAGCGATAAGGGAAACGTCAGGAGATATCCTTGTCTTTCTCCCAGGTTCTGGTGAAATACTAAGAACACAGGAACTGATCGAGGCTGATCCGCTTGGTGCACGCGTTGTCACCCTGTACGGTGATTTGCCATTCAGGAAACAGCAGGAGGCAATTCTACCCTCAAGAGATGGTACCCGGAAAATTGTATTGGCAACCAGCATTGCGGAAACATCTTTGACAATCGAAGGAATCACCACCGTGGTTGACTCCGGGTGGGCACGCGTACCGCGGTTTAACCCTAACAGTGGCATAACCCGTCTGGAAACAGTTCGTGTAACCCGAGACGCGGCAGAACAACGAGCCGGCAGGGCAGGAAGGCTGGGCCCAGGCGTATGTTACCGGTTGTGGATTGAAACAACGCATCGCTATTTGGTTGATCGCAGAAAGCCTGAGATACTTGAAGCGGACCTGGCATCGCTGGTTCTGGAGTTATACGCGTGGGGAGGTCACGAAGTTGAGAAGCTCGATTGGATTACTGTGCCCCCACCTGGAAGCGTGGCACAAGCCAGGGATCTCCTAAAATGGCTGGGGGCAATTGATGATAAGGGAATTACGGTACGGGGTAAGAGCATGCTTCGTCTGCCCACACATCCCCGTCTTGCCCATATGTTGCTTGAAGCGCGTACTCCATCGGAGAAAGCACTGGTATGTGATATGGCGGCCGTGATCGAGGAGAAGGATCCTTTACGCAGAGAGGCGGGCACTGATATTGGGTTGAGAATTGAGCTCCTCAGGAAATGGCGACAAGGTGAACGGGTAAACGCTGAACGATCTGTCATGGATCGAATTGAGAAGTTGTCGGCACAATGGCGTCGCTTGCTGAAAACTGAAGCAGACAATGGAATGCCCGGCCACTATGAAGTGGGAAGATGCTTAATTAATGCCTTTCCCGAGCGTGTGGCACAACAGAAAGAAGTGCAGGGCGAGACCTATACGCTTGCAAATGGGAGAGTAGCGCGTCTGCAGGATCATGATCCGCTTTCGCATGAGAAATGGTTGTGCATCGCCCAATTGGACCTGGGTGAGAAGCAGGGAAGGATTTTTAGTGCGGCCGCTGTGGATTCCGATGATCTGGGACCGCTAGCTCATGATGAAGTTGTTGTGGAGTGGGACAATACTGCCCAAAAGGTTAATGCATCAGCAAGAAGGATGGTTGGTGGTCTTATTTTGAAAAGCATATCATCACCTTCCCTGGATGAGATTAAGAAAAATCAATTGTTATTTGAAAAGCTAAGGGAACATGGCTTGAATTGGATAGACTGGCCTGAGTCATCGCGTGACTTGCAATCCAGGATCCAAAGCCTCCGTCTGTGGCGTCCTGATGAACAGTGGCCGGATGTGTCGGAGGAGCATTTGTTAAATACAGTGGAGGATTGGATGACTCCTTATTTATCGGGACTTTCCCGTCTTTCAGAGTTAAGAAAACTTGATACGAACGGGATGCTGCTGGGCCTGATTCCCTGGCAGCTTCAGTCCAGGCTTGACCAGCTGGTGCCGGCACGATTGGAAGTCCCCAGTGGATCTCTGATCAAAGTCCGGTACCACATGGATGGAAGTTCTCCTGTTATGGAGGTGCGCCTGCAGGAGTTGTTTGGAATGGCGCAAACACCTACGGTCAATGAAGGAAAGGTCTCTATTGTAATGCATTTGTTGTCCCCCGGATATAAACCTGTACAGGTGACCAAAGACCTCGGTAATTTCTGGCACAACACCTACCACGAAGTGAGGAAAGAACTTCGGATGCGTTATCCAAAACACTCCTGGCCGGAAGATCCATGGACTGCTGAAGCGGTGAGAGGAGTGAAGAAAAAAAAGCAGTGAATGGAGTCAATGCTCAGCAAGCGCATATATGTAGGCTTGCACATGGTCATTCAGACGCTTTCTTTGGTATTGCATGATAAACCTGGGATGCGGAAGCGGTGTGATCCTTGAAAACCATTCATGTTTTGAATTCAACTTCTCAAGAAACCTGTAGTTCTTTCCCTCCCCCAGGCAAAGTACTTCTTTGTCGAAGATACCCCAGGACATTGTTTCAGTCAGGGTTTGCACAATGAACGGAGTCACTTTCTTCTCCAGCGCAGGGAGATCGTAGTAATTTATATTCTTCGCTCTCATTATGAATCCCAGTGGTGATAATGAGGAAATGAAGAATTTGCCGAAGAATGCTTCCGGACCGCCAAATTGTTTGATCACCTTGAACACAAATTCAGACGAGAGTTCAGGCTTTTTGACGAAGTGGTTCTTGATGCCGCAGATGCCCTCCAGCCTGAGAGGATCCGTGAAGCTGATGCCTGTAAGTCCTGCACCCAGTCGTCCGGGGTTGATCCCCAGTATGAGTTTGCGGTGCTTGTGATCGCCATAATATTTCTCAAAGAACGCCTGGCACAATGTGAAAGTTTCCGGATCCAGATAAGGATTCATTACCGTCACTCCTCGGGGAAGTGAAGCATCTATCCGTAAGGATCTGTAGAATGAGAGTATATGTTCTGAGGCGGTCATTTGACTGGTTTCTGTTGACATGCTTTAGTAATCATTGCCTCCCGCCTCATTTGTTCACAACTCAAACACACTCTTATAGAATGCCCCCGTCTGCACGTATTCCAAAAGTTCGAGATAGAAGGGATGGGCTCCCAGGGTTGCACTGTCACCAACCATAATCAATTTCTTTTTGGCGCGCGTCATAGCCACATTGGTTCTGCGTACGTCTGAAAGGAATCCCACCTCACCTTTGTCATTGCTCCGGACAAAGCTGATGGCGATAACATCCCGTTCCTGCCCCTGGAAGGCATCCACCGTGTTGATTGTGATGAACTTATGAAGCGGCTCTACGACGGAGGAGCCTTCCG
>JBDHXU010000064.1:0-19964 GCA_039810905.1 Cyclobacteriaceae bacterium
ATGCGAGAACTGCTTCTCTCCAGCCTGTGGCGATCGCCGGAGAAATGGAGACTTGAAGGCGAAGTGTACTAAAAATCAAAGACCCCCGGATTTGTCCGGGGGTTTTCTTTTGGTGAACCAATTACCAAAAAGGATTTGATCAGATGCAGATAAGCCTTATTTTGTCAGTAGATATCAACGTTACCTAAACCGGTATTCATGCAGCTTGCCAACCGGCTGTTAACTCTTCGGGACAGATTCACTGCATCCTTCTGGATTGCGAATACACTCGAGTTATTTGAAAGACTTGCTTTCTATGGTACCAAGGCAGTATTAGTTGTATTTCTTGCTGAAAGGGTTGGGCTTCACGATGATGCAGGAAAGTTGACAGGTCTTTTTTCAGGGGTCATTTACGCCTTGCCGATCGTTGCGGGTGTGTTGGTTGATCGATACGGATTTCGAAAGACCCTTATGGCCTGCTTCGCCATTTTCAGCGTTGGATACTTTCTAATTGGTCTTGCCGGAATGGAGTGGGGAGAGTCATTGGTAGGCATTTTTGGAAAGCATACCTATGTGCTGATCGTACTTCTGCTCACCGCTGTCGGAGGATCGCTCATCAAGCCATGCATAGTTGGAACTGTTGCCAATACAACAAAGGAAGATGTCAGGGCGCTGGGATTCTCCATATACTATTCCCTTGTCAATTTTGGCGGAGCCATTGGCCCTATGCTGGCGATGGTCATCAGAGAGGATCTGGGAATCGAGTACGTACTTATGATGTCCTCATTCACAAGTTTTTGCCTGTTTCTCGGAACCTGGTGGTTCTTCCGCGAGCCCGTCCCAGTCGCGGGTGCAGCGACCGCGAAACGAACATTTGCAGGCGTCTTCCGGGATATGATCCTCGTTTTCCAGAACGCCAAATTCATTCTGTTCCTCGTAATCTTCAGTGGCTTCTGGATCATGTTCTGGCAGATCTTCTATCTGCTTCCATTCTATGCCACCAAGGTCCTGAACTTTGAAAGATTTGAGATACTTGAGACGGTGGATGCCTGGTGTATTATTTTCTTCAGTGTATTTATGGCAGCCGTATTCAAGAAATGGAAACCCTTCACTGCAATGACGATAGGTTTTGTCATCGCCAGCTGTTCATGGTTGCTGATTGGAGGTCTGGGCACTACCCTTGCCACGATCCTCGGGGTAGCAATGTTTGCCATTGGTGAGGCTACGCAGGCACCACGATTCTATGAATATGTGAGCAGTCTTGCACCTTCTGAGCAGGTCGGTACCTATATGGGATTTGCTTTTCTGCCGGTTGCTATCGGCTCATTTGGAGCAGGCGCTGTATCCGACTGGCTCAGGCTCTCCTACATGGAAGCCAATCCTTCCATGATGTGGTTTGTCCTTTCAGGAATTGGAATCACTACAACGGTCTTAATGATGGTTTACCATCGCATTTACAACAAGTCCTAGATCTTTATGGCATCAAGTACATTCAAACCCTACATCGCCGCTGAGCAGAATATACCCGAGCTCACCGTAAAGTCAATTTTGCTTGGAAGCCTTTTTGGAATAATTTTCGGTTCATCTACGGTCTACCTTGCATTAAGGGCTGGCCTTACCGTGACTGCATCCATACCGATTGCAGTTATTGCCATTACGCTCGGCAGAAAATTGCTGAAGACAACAATATTGGAAAATAATATTATTCAGACTACTGGATCGGCGGGTGAATCAATCGCTGCGGGTGTTGCATTTACCCTACCTGGATTCCTTTTCCTGTCTGCCGGTGAGGATGGACGGAGTGTGGGGGCAACATATTTCAATTACGTCACCATTCTGGTTCTTGCGGCTTTCGGCGGTATGTTGGGCACAATGATGATGATACCCTTGCGCCGGTCTTTGATTGTCAAAGAACATGAGAACCTTCCGTACCCGGAGGGAACTGCATGTGCCTCGGTTTTGCAAGCCGGCGAGAAGGGAGGTGTCTTCGCGAAAACAGCATTTACTGGTATGGGTGTGGCCTTAACTTATGCCATGCTGCAGAAGGTGTTTCATGTGATTGCGGAAACGCCCGCCTTTGTCACGCGTCAAACAAACAAGTTCTGGCCGGCCGGAACAATTAATGGCGAGATTACTCCTGAATACCTGGGCGTTGGATACATCATTGGTCCCAGAATATCCGGCGTTCTTGTGGCAGGATCAGTTCTTGCATGGTGGGCCATGATTCCCTTGCTTTCAACACTGGTCAACCCCGAACTGATTGCCACTCAACTCATGAAGTTGGGTTATTTGACAGATCTTGCAACAGCCGGCGGGAAAGGTGGCTGGGACCCTGTAGCTAAGACTTTCGCCAATCCTGCATCTGCAATCTACTTCGCTTACATCCGCCAGATTGGAGCAGGTGCAGTCGCTGCCGGTGGTTTCATTACCCTTATTAAGACCTTGCCAACTATCGTGGGCTCTTTCCGCGACAGTATGTCCTCGCTTAAAGAAAAGGGACAGGCAGGAGTCAGCAGGACGGAGGATGATCTTTCATTTCGAGTGGTTATTGCCGGCAGCATTATGTTGGTATTGGCAGTTGTACTGCTGCCCATGATCCCGGGTGAGGGTGTTGTGCAAAAACTTTTGATTGGGATTTTAATGATTGTATTTGGATTCTTCTTTGTGACGGTTGCGAGCCGGATTGTAGGTCTTGTGGGAACCAGCAACAGCCCCATCTCAGGCATGACGATCGCAACGCTTATGGGTACCTGCCTGATATTTACGTCTGTGGGGTGGACTGGCAAACTCTATGAGCCGCTCGCCCTTGTAGTGGGTGGAATGATTTGCATAGCCGCCGCCAATGCAGGTGGAACGTCCCAAGACCTGAAAACCGGCTTTCTTATTGGGGCAACCCCGCGCTACCAGCAAATCGCTCTGTTTGTTGGCGCTATTGTATCGTCCATTGCAATCGGCCTCATCGTTCAAGTGCTGGATACGCCAACTGAGGAGATGGTAAAGCAAGGTATCCATCATGCGATTGGAAGTGAAAAGTTTCCGGCTCCCCAGGCAACGCTGATGGCTACACTCACCAGAGGTATTTTGTCGTTCAACTTGGATTGGCAGTACATTATGGTCGGAATTTTTATCGCTGTCACGCTTGAACTGTGCGGTATCAAGGCGCTCGCTTTTGCAATCGGCCTGTACCTCCCATTATCAACTACACTGCCCATCTTCATTGGGGGGGCCGTGAAAGGAGTGGTGGACTGGTGGAAGGAGAAGATGAAGGTAATGGAAGAGGATTCAGAACTCAGCAAAGGGAATTTATTTGCGACGGGTCTCGTGGCCGGTGGTGCCATCTTTGGAGTTATCGTTGCTGTTTTGAATGTATTCTTTCCAAAAGCAATGGCCTCGGTCAATCTGGAACACGGCTTTGTGGCAGTATTGGGTGCAGGCGGATATGCTCTTCTCGGAACTGCCTTCTTTGCAACGATGATGTGGCTGCTATTCAGGGCGGCCCGCAAAGGGTAGTCAGCTGAGCAGGTGGAACTTGACCTTTTTCAGGAAGGTAGTCTCTTCCTCTCTTACGCGTCCGTCTGCGTTTATGACATCAAAAATAAGGGAGTAGAGTTTGTTTCGCTGGGCTTCATTCAAAGATCCCAACAACGGCAGATCGTCATCAATTTCAGCCATTGCATTGACCATTCCCAGGCTTTTCCAGTGCTCCCTCGTTGACTCGAAAAGTGCTACCACATCGTAAGATTCAAACAAGTTCAGTCCTTCTTTAAGGATAACATCCTCTTCTGCGGGAAGCAAAGAGCCGTCTGCAGAGGCAAGATGTACAAGGAGAAGCATGGCAAAGTGTTCGGGGTTCCTGGGGTCAAACATAAATCAATTTAGGAATTTTGACCGAGCGACGCTCTTCAAAAAAAGAAACCCTCCGGATTTTTCCGGAGGGCTTTCTGTATCCGTTATCGGATTTGTAATTACATCATTCCATCCATTCCGCCACGGGGTGCAGCGGGAGCTTCTTTCTCCTCTGGAATTTCAGAAACTACTGCTTCAGTGGTGAGCAGAAGGCCTGCGATAGACGCGGCGTTCTCCAGGGCCAGGCGTGCAACCTTGGTAGGGTCAATAATACCTGCGCTGAAAAACTCCTCATACTTGTTTTCGCTGGCATTGTAGCCGTAATCCTTTTTGCCTTCACGCACCTTGTTTACAACCACAGAACCTTCCTGTCCGGCGTTTTCAGCAATAGTACGGAGAGGGGATTCCAGGGCAAGACGGATAATGTTCACGCCTGTCTCCTGATCTTCGTTATCGGTGGCTATTGACTTGAGTCCATCAATGGCGCGGATGTAGGCAACACCACCACCAGGGATGATTCCTTCCTGAACGGCTGCGCGGGTAGCATGGAGGGCATCATCAACGCGATCTTTCTTCTCCTTCATCTCCACTTCGGTTGCTGCGCCGATATAGAGGATCGCTACACCGCCGGAAAGCTTGGCAAGGCGCTCCTGCAGTTTTTCACGATCATAGTCAGAAGTAGTGGTCTCGATTTGTGCCTTGATTTGTGCAATACGGCCATTGATATCTGCTTTCTTGCCGGCGCCATTAACGATTGTCGTGTTGTCCTTGTCAATGTTGACTTTTTCAGCACGGCCCAGGTATTCCAGTTTCGCGTCCTCCAGTTTCATTCCTGTCTCTTCAGAAATCACTTTTCCACCGGTGAGGATGGCGATATCTTCCAGCATGGCCTTTCTTCTGTCGCCGAAACCAGGTGCCTTCACAGCAGCCACGCGAAGTGCGCCGCGGATCTTGTTTACCACGAGGGTGGCAAGTGCCTCTCCTTCGACTTCCTCCGCAATGATCAGGAGGGGTTTGCCGGTTTGGGCAGAGGCCTCCAGGATTGGAAGAAGTTCTTTCATGGCAGAAATCTTCTTATCGTAGATGAGGATATAAGGATGATCGAGGTCAGCTTCCATCTTCTCGGTGTTGGTCACGAAATAGGGGGAGAGATAGCCACGATCGAATTGCATACCCTCAACGGTCTTTACTTCCGTTTCGGTTCCTTTTGCTTCTTCCACTGTGATGACCCCGTCCTTTCCAACTTTCTCCATGGCAGTTGCGATCATCTTACCGATCTCAACATCGTTGTTTGATGAGATAGTGGCAACCTGAGTGATTTCCTGCGAACCTTTTATGTTCTTGGACTGCTTCTTCAGCTGATCAACAACCACTTCAACAGCCTTATCAACGCCGCGCTTGAGGTCCATCGGGTTGGCGCCTGCTGCAACGTTTTTAATGCCGTGAGCATAAATGGCCTGAGCCAGAACGGTTGCAGTAGTGGTACCATCACCGGCCGCATCGGCAGTCTTGGAGGCTACCTCCTTGACGAGCTGTGCACCCATATTCTCAATCGGATCCTTCAGCTCTATTTCCTTGGCTACGGAAACGCCGTCTTTGGTTACGGTAGGAGCACCGAATTTCTTGTCGAGGATGACATTTCTTCCCTTGGGTCCCAGTGTGACCTTAACTGCATCTGCGAGTTTATCAACGCCCTTCTTTATCCTGTCCCGGGCGGAGGTATCGAATGTGATTTCTTTTGCCATATTGATTTTGAGAATTTGGTTGATTAGATAGTTCCGAAAATGTCAGAATTGCGCATGATGAGATAGTCTTTGCCGTCGATGGTAATCTCCGTGCCGGCATATTTGCCGTAGAGGATGTTTTCGCCCACCTTCACAGTAACCGGCTTGTCTTTCACGCCTTCACCTACTGCTATGACTTTGCCTTTTTGGGGTTTTTCTTTGGCAGTATCAGGGATGATAATGCCGGAGGCGGTCTTTTCTTCTGCCGGCGCGGGTTCTACCAGCACGCGGTCTTCATTGGGTTTGAAGTTAATCTTAGCCATATGGATTAGAGTTAAATTTTAAGTTTCCGGACCGGGAATGACGATTATCATGCCAAATAGGCACGTATGTCAAATCCGTCAATTTTGTCGTGTTTTTTGAATTTCAGGGTGCAAATGTGCTCTATTTTTGGCAGTAAGCATTGCAAAAATGTCAGTATTGACCGCAACCCCTGCCATTTCGTATAATTAGGGAGTTATTTGGATGGATTATGGATGGATTAAAAGATAACTGGCTAACGGAAGGACTGATTGATTTGGAGTACAAAAAATACGTGCTCCTGGCGTACCTGAAGAAGGTTAAGGATTGTTTTGGCAGGGTGGAGTTGTACCCACACCTTTCCGATTTGGTATTCCATTACAGGAATCTTCTGGCCTTGCGGGAGAACAAAGCTCTGATTTTTGAAGCTTTTCCGAAGGAGCTTTCCCTCGATAACCTCAAGATGTTGGAGCTCAATTACAAGAAGATGATTGAGGATGATACGGTCATGAAGGAACTGGAATCAATTATGGAGTTCGCCGTACCCCAGCTCCAGGACTCCATGAAGGAGGGATCACAAATCTATGATTTTGTGGAGTCAAAATGTGAACTTTCACCAATCGGAGTTGTGCCATTGTACGCCAACGAGGGATACATGTTCATCACTCAGCCGCCCGAAAAGGAAACGGATGTATATCGTTATCAGATTACAGTGTACCAGAACAGCACGGAGGCAATGAGGGGACTACAAACGCAATTCATTTGTACAACACAATGTTCGCTGGTCAATACCTACGAACAGATGAAGATCGGTCTTGTGAAAGAATATCAGGACTTGCCTAACCCGGCAGCTTTCCTGGTTCTATCGAAGTTGCGGCTGCCATTACTTCAAACACTGGTCCCCGTAGCCAAGCGCATTCTGGTCAAGCACCTTTCGGCAAAGTAATTAGTTGGGTTTGGAGGTGGCAGTTGAATCACTCTTCTTGAGGGAAGGTGCTGGCAGTGTTTGCTGATCCTTTATATTCTCCAGAATTTCATCGGTTGAAGTTGGTGCAGCGGGTGGCGACCAATTGGTTGCCAGGGAAAATACCATAACCGCAATAGCCAGGCCCCAGGTGAGTCTTTCCAGTAAATCGCCTGTTTTCTTGATTCCAATGAGGTTACTGGCGCTGCTTCCTCCAAACTGGCTTGAAAGGCCTCCGCCTTTTGAATTCTGTGCCAGTACAACCAGTACCAAGAGCACTGCGGCGAAAATAGTCAGACCAATCAGTAATGTGTACATAAGTTAACGTTTCAGCTCATCAATTTGAGCGGCAAAGTAAGCCTTTTTCTGAGGAAATTTCCAAATGAGCTTCTTCAGGACTTCAATGGCCTTGTCTTTTCTCCCTTGTTTGAGCAGGATCTGCACAAGTGTCTCAGAGACCACGTTGTCACTCAAGGATGCAGACTCTTCGGCCAGGTCCTGGGATGGGACCTCCGGACGGGGTTTGTGAAGAACAGGATTAGTCTTGATGAATTCATCAATGATATCCAGTTGCTCTTTTTGGCTTGGGGTTTCTACAGGCAGTGGATTATGAGAAGTTTCAATTTCCTTGATAATTGACTCAGTCTCAGTGGCCGGAGTAGGCATTTGATGCGGCTGGTGCTGAAATTCTTCAACCGCCGACTCGAAAGCATGCTTTAATTGCTGGAGTTTCTCCAATTCAGACATAAGATCATTTCTCAGGGCATCATCAGAAAGTGCAATTGCTGTCGGCCTGATGGATTCCGGTTTGGGCGATCTTTCAGCTAGTGGCAATTCAACTGCTTGCTTCAGTTGTTGCGTCTCACGTGAAATGCCTTGAGATTGGATCCTTTCAGTTTGGACAGTCTGCCGGCTTATCGCCTGGGTCATCAATTGTTTCAGAATTGCCCTGTCAGAAGAATAAGTGGCTGCAAGGTTAAGAAGTTGGTGCTCATCTGTTAATTGATGATCCCGGGAGGCACGCGCCAACATCAGGTGACCGATTTGGGAAAAGGGGTACTGCAGGGTGAACTCGCGAAGCCGATCGGTTTCTTCCCGGGTAAGTGAAGTAAAGTTCCTGACGAGTTGTATGAACTCTGATGGCTCCATTCCCGGTATGGCAAGGTTGGAAGGTAAAACTAAGACAAAATTCAGAGACAACAAATCACTGAATCTTACCAGTTTGCAACTGTAGCGTTGAAGATATCAATCAAGATCTGATCAAATATCTTCTTCTCCAGATCTTCCTGTATGGATGTAAAATTCAGACTGTTGTCAAAGTCGCGATAAAAGCTGAAGGTACGGTCCTTGAAATTGTTCTTTGAATTGATATTGTCTTCATAAGTAACCTTCACACCAATGGTTAGTCGTGAAAGTGCTGCCGGGTAGGGTTGGTTGGGGTCATTGGTGGACACAGGCGCAACAGGATTGATGCGGTATTCCGAAATGATGCCTTCTATGTGCAATTCGCCGTTATCGGGTACTACTCTAAGGCTGGAATTTTGCTGATAATAGTCCTTGACGCGGTTGGTGAAGACTTGTCCAAGGTTGGCGGGAGCAAGGTCCGTATTGTTGAAAAAGGGATCAACCGCGATGGTCTTGGCACTTGTGGCTGCACCGGAGAAGGAGTAGACCCCACATCCCTCCAAGGCGACCACACAAAGAACAGCTAGCAATGACTTAATCCTCAAGTTCGTATTCTTTGATTTTCCTGTAAAGTGTTCTTTCTGAAATGCCCAAATCCCGTGCCGCGGATTTACGCTTGTTATTGTTCTTCCTGAGAGCGCGCATGATGAGCTCTTTCTCCTTCTTTTGAATGGAAAGGGAATCTTCCTCTGCCTCGTGGCTGATGTCCTGCACATCATCGGCTGTCCCAGGAACATCGGCTGTAGCATTAATATTGAGAACTACGGGTTCGCCGGGAGACTTCCTTTCTTGCTGAACTTCGGCAAAAAGCTGAGGGTTGTCTTTTACTATCTGCGCAGCATGACCTGGATTGGATGCATTTTCCAGCACAATCCGCTTCAGGTCATTTACATCTTTGCGCATCTCAAATAAGACCTTGTACAATATCTCCCGTTCTGAGATGTCGGCCGTTGAGGTGCCATCATTATAAAGTGCAGGGAGGCTTGTCTGTCGCGGAAGATAGTTCTGGAGTTCTTCAGCATTGATTTCTTTCTTCTCGGCTGACAGCACCGACATCTGGTCAACCAGATTTTTCAATTGTCTCACATTTCCCGGAAACCGGTACTTCATCAATAATTCACGGCCGTCATCTGTAAGCGTGATCGGTTTTACCTTGTATCGTTCCGCAAAATCAGAAGCGAATTTCCTGAATAGAAGTTCGATATCCTTGCCGCGCTCCCGTAGAGGAGGCACAAAAATCGGTACACTGTTCAGGCGGTAGTAAAGGTCTTCTCTGAATTTGCCGTCTTCTACCTTCCGCATCAGGTCCACATTGGTGGCCGCGACCACCCGCACATCAGTCTTTAATACCTTTGATGAACCTACTTTGATGAACTCACCGTTTTCGAGTACACGAAGCAGACGGGCCTGTGTTGCAAGAGGCATCTCGCCGATTTCATCAAGAAAGATGGTCCCGCCATTGGTCACCTCGAAGTAACCTTTTCTCGCTTCATGGGCACCCGTAAAGGACCCTTTTTCATGGCCAAAGAGTTCAGAATCAATGGTTCCTTCCGGGATAGAGCCGCAATTAATGGCTATGAACTGCCCGTGCTTGCGGGTACTGAGGGAGTGAATTATTTTGGAAAAGGATTCTTTGCCGCTGCCGCTTTCCCCTGTAATTAGTACTGACATCTCCGTGGGTGCAACCTGTATGGCGACCTTAACGGCGTGATTCAGAAGAGGAGCATTGCCCACAATGCCGAATCGCTGCTTGACGCTTTGTATTTCAATGTCACTGATGGCCATTTTCTAAACAGTTTTGCCAATTAACGTTGCCCCCGTACAATCCTCTATCAGAACATTGACGTATTCACCCTTTCCATTATTGCGGCGGGGGAACACCACCACTTTGTTGGCGGAATTTCTCCCCTGAAGGAAGTCTGCCGAGCGTTTAGATTCACCTTCAATCAGAACCTTGAATGTTTTTCCGACATCCTGTCGGTTTCTGCTTAATGAATAAACACCCTGATGTTTGATAATTTCCTCAAGACGGCGCTTCTTTATTTCAGGGTCAACGTCATCTTTGAATTTTTTCTCAGCTGGAGTTCCTGGTCGTTCAGAGTACATGAACATGTATGAGAAATCAAACTCTACCATTTCTATAAGGGATAATGTCTCAAGATGCTCCTCCTCTGTTTCCCCGCAAAAACCTGTGATTATGTCTGAGGAAAGGCCGCATTCTTCGCCAAGGATTCTGCGGATTGCAGCCACCTTCGATAGGTACCATTCGCGATTATAACCACGATTCATTCTGTCAAGTACGGTACTGCTGCCGCTTTGCGCCGGAAGATGTATGTATTTGCAGATATTCTCATATCGAGCCATCGTTTCAAGCACTTGGTCGGTTATATCCTTGGGGTGGGAGGTGGAAAATCTCACGCGCAAGTCCTTGTGGACCCTCGCAACCATTTCAAGCAATTCAGCAAAATTGACGGTCTCGGAATGCCCCGCTTTTTCAAGACGTGCTTTGTTGTTCTCCTGTGGGCTCCATTTGTAAGAATCTACATTTTGGCCCAACAGGGTCACCTCCCGGTAGCCTTGCTGAAAAAGTTGGCGAGCTTCTTCTACAATGGTGTAAGGGCTACGGCTCCTTTCTCTCCCCCGTGTAAAAGGCACAACGCAGAAGGAACACATATTGTCACAACCCCGCATGATTGAAACGAAAGCGGTCACCCCATTCGAGTTGAGTCTTACCGGACTGATGTCCGCATAGGTTTCTTCCCGCGACAAGAAGGTATTGACAGCCTTTTGACCTTCGTCAACCTGGCCAATCAGAGCAGGGAGGTCACGGTAGGCATCCGGGCCGGCAACCAGGTCTACAATCTTTTCTTCCTCCAGAAACCTCGTCTTAAGGCGCTCGGCCATGCATCCCAAAACTCCAACCAACAGTTCGGGCTTTAGCTTCTTGAGCCCATTAATATGCTGCAACCGGTTCCGGACTGTTTGCTCAGCTTTTTCGCGTATGGAACAGGTATTCAGGAATACGATATCCGCCTCTTCAATCCTTTGAGTTGGCTGAAAGCCTTCCTTTGATAAAATTGATGCAACTATCTCACTGTCAGAGAAATTCATCTGACACCCATAGCTCTCAATATATAACTTCCGCCCTCCTTCCTTTTGAACAAGGGAGGGGTGCCGCTCATTAGCAGTGGAGGCTTCAAGAAAGTCCAAATCCCCTATCAAATCCTTCATAATACTAGTTGGGAGTGCAAAATTAGCAAATTCCATTCCAATAGTGACAACTTGTCAGTTCAGTATCATTGACCTTTCACTAGTTTTGCCGGCAAACCAAAGAGATTGCGATTATGGCTATTATAAAGACAGTGCGGGGGCACAAGCCTGTATTTGGAAAGGATTGCTTTCTGGCGGACAATGCGGTGGTGGTTGGTGAAGTGACTATGGGGAACTCTTGTACGGTCTGGTTTAACGCCGTCGTCCGAGGCGATGTTCACTCCATTTCCATTGGAGACCGCACCAATATCCAGGATGGCGCCATCATCCACTGTACCTATCAAAAAGCAAAAACGGTTATTGGCTCTCAGGTTTCAATTGCGCATCAGGCAGTGGTTCATGGATGCACAATTGGCGACAATGTTCTAGTTGGAATGGGTGCAATTATAATGGACAATGCAGTGATAGGGGAAAACTCGGTGATTGCAGCTGGAGCGGTTGTTCTTCCAGGCACTCGGGTTGAACCAGGAAGTATCTATGCTGGTATTCCGGCCAAGAGGGTAAAAGATATTGGTGAAGAAATGAAAGCTGTAATTCAACGGACTGCTGCGAACTATCCTATGTATGCTACATGGTACAAAGAGTAGTCGGGCAATTCATTTATATTTGCGCCCCTAAAGACTAGAAAATGAAAAATCTCTCGACTATTCTTAATGTGGTGCTGTTGCTGGCGGTGGCCACCCTGTACTATCTCCATTTCTCCGGGTCCACAAATTCCAGGGCTACCGCAGGTTCCAGCGGAAAGAACCTGAAGATCGCATATGTCAATTCCGACACCATCACAAAGTATTATGACTATGTGAAGGTGAACCGTGAAAAGCTCGAATCAAAAGGAAAGAAACTCGATCAGGATCTTAAGAACCGGGCGCAGGCTCTGCAAGGTGAAATTGACTCATACCAACGTAATGTAAACAGCATGACCATCGGTCAGGCAAGGGCAGTAGAGGAGGACCTTGGAAAGAAAAGACAGAATCTTCAACTGTACCAGGAGTCACTCAATCAGGAAATGATGGTAGAACAGGACAAGATGATGAAAGATCTATACGATAAAGTAACCGGATATCTGCGAAAATATGGACAGGAGCGTGGGTTGGAAGTTGTACTCAAGTATGATGCTACCAGCGACTTGTTATATGCCGGTGACAGTCTGGATATCAGCAAAGAAATACTGGAAGGATTGAATAAGCAGTTCAAAGCTGATCAGGCAGCCAAGTCCAGGAAGGATTCAACTGAATCGAAGAAGTAAGACATCGAGCATTTTCTATCAAAGGGACCGGGCGTTTCGCCCGGTCCTTTTTATTTTAGATTGCAACGATGTAACTTTCTCTCATGTTAGAGAAGTTATTGTCATTCCTCAATGTTCGGCCTGAAGAAAGGATCATGGTCCTGCTTATGTTGGGAGCAGGATTCTTCATGGGAGTCTTCCTTGCCACATACGGTGTTGTCGCAGAATCATTGTTTCTGAGTACACTTGGCAATGAGCTCAACAAAGCCTTTCTGGCCTCAGGTGGACTGGGGATCATAGCCACTGTTGCGTTCTCATTCGCTCAGAACAAGATCAAGTTCTCTAACCTGACTACCTTTTCAATTCTGTTGATTGTGGCCATTACCAGTTTCTTTTACCTGGGGTTGCATTTTGGCCCCAAGACCTATCAGGAGCCTATCATTTTCTTTATGTTCTGTATGACGGGCCCCATTACAGCCATCCTTCTGCTCAGCTATTGGGGTACGTTCGGGCGCCTATTCAATTTCAAGCAATCCAAGCGAATCATCGGCTGGATAGACACTGGTCAGCTCATCGCCGTCATCCTGGCAAACTTCCTGATTCCTCTGACATCAGCCTTTTTTCCATCAACAGATAATTACTTGATTGTCTGCTGTTTGGCTATATTAATTTCTGCCCTGCATTTTATCACCATCTCAGTGCGGTTTCCGCTCATTAAGAATGATCCCAAGGAATTCGATGCATCAGTACTAAAGGAGACCAGCATGAAAAGGGTGGTCACAGATCCCTACACCAAACTGCTGTCATTGTTCCTTATCATCTCCATGATCGTCTTGATCTTCGGTCAGTATGCTTTTCAGGAGCTGATCAAAGTCCAGTATCCGAATCAGCGTGAACTAACCAACTTTCTCGCCTTTTTTAATCTTACCATTTTTGGTCTGTCGTTTCTGATGCAGACCTTCGTGAATGACCGCCTTGTAAGTAATTATGGTATTCGCGTTGCACTGCTGATTCTTCCTCTGATTGTTGGATTATTTGCGGTCAGCGGAACAGTCATTGGTCTTTCGTTTGGTTATACGCCAGCCATGGCGCCAACTGCATTCATTTATTTCTTCGTGTCAGTTGCGCTGGTTAGACTCTTCAACAGTATGGTGAGGGATTCGCTTGAGAACCCAATGTTCAAGTTGCTGTTTATTCCCCTTGACAGTCAGTATCGGTTTGGAATTCAGTCAAAAGTGGAAGGTGTGATTAACGAGGTAGGGCGCCTGGCGGCCGGGGCACTTATCTTTTCTTTCGCAGTCATACCCAATTTCAACATTCTGTGGATGCCCATCATTATTGGCCTTCTGTGCGTGGTTTACATTCTCGTCATTCAAAAATTATATGGCGGGTATAAGGCCAAAATCCGTTCAAAGTTGGAAACAGTGGACGTCAAAGAAGAGAAACTGGAAGTAGGGTACACCCAGATCACAAAAAGACTTGAAAATAACTTGAATGCTACCCGTTCTGGCCTCGCAGTTTTTTCCTACAAACTTCTGGAGAAGATTAACCCCAGCAACATGGGTGTTTGGGTAAACACACTTTTCAAGAACCCTCAGGAAGAAGCCAGGGACTTCGCTCAGCGGAGGATTAATGAGATCAAAGGTCTGTCTGTTTCCGACCGGTATGTAATCCGCTACGACAAGAACAAGGCGGATATTTCCTCCAAAAATTTGCTGACCAAATCTGAATTGGAGTTGATAATTAACAGTGGCGGAGATATTACTAAATCGAGAATTATACGGCTGGCCCGTTCTTCAGAACCTGGTGATAGGCAGTATGCGGCTGAGCTTCTCCTTCACGGATCGGATGAAAATGCCTCTTTCCTCATTGAATTGTTGGGCGATCCCGACAGCAACGTCAGAAATACAGCTATCAAAACGGCAATCAAGCGCAATAACAACGAGGTAATCATGGCGCTCGTAGAAAATCTTGCCAACCCGATCTACAGCAACCAGGCTATGAATGCATTGGTGCTTATTGGCGGCAAGGCGCTCTCGTTGCTGGACTCTGCCTTCTACAGGTCAGGGCAAAATACGCAAGTGATGATCCGGATCGTACAGATCATCGGTCGTATAGGAAATCAGAGGGCTCGGGACATGCTGTGGAACAAGATTGATTATCCTGATAAAGTACTGGTATCGAGGGTTTTGCTTGCCATGGGAGAGGCCGGCTTCAAAGCTGGAATAGCGCAGATCAGCAGGATCAAGTATGCCATAGAAAATGATATCGGGGACATCAGCTGGAATCTGAATGCGATTGACGAGATGGGCAGTGAAGGATACGGCGACGAGGTCAAGGAAGCATTGGTCGCAGAGATCGCCAATGACATTCAGCATATCTATATGCTCCTTGCCATGCTCTACGATACAAGGTCCATTCAGTTGGTAAAAGAAAATATTGACAGTGGCACCGTCGAGGGAATTGCATTTGCAATTGAGCTTCTTGATGTTTTTCTATCAGAGGAACTCAAGCAAAGGGTTATCCCTGTGCTGGATGAATTGTCACTTCAGGAGAAGATCAATCGACTGGAGGTTTGGTATCCACGCACCCGTCTGGATGAACGATTGGTGCTGAAGTTTCTGATCAACCGGGATTTTACTCAGACCAACCGCTGGACAAAAGCATGTGTGTTAAAACAAATTGGTTTGCTCAGGATTCAGGATTTCACACTTGATCTGATTGCACAGCTATTTAACCCGGACAGACTGATCAGTGAAATGGCGGCGTGGGCGCTCCATGAGATCAACCCATCAGATTATGAGGCAAATGTTGATCGGCTCCCTGAAGAGACAAGACGCAACCTCGACTTTGCCATCCTTCATGAACAGAGTAGACATGGACTTACCCTATTCGACAGGGTTATGTTCATGCGCTCCATGAATGCCCTCAAGGGACTTTCAGGTTTGAGCCTTTCTTTTATTGCGGACCTTGCCGGAGAAGTATTTCTCGATGAGAAGGAAATGCTTGTGTTGGATGAGAAGTTCAATAACGACTTTTACATTGTCTACTCGGGGGAGGTGGATTACTTTGACAGGGGAGAAATGAAGACCACCTATAGTTCCGGTCAATTCATTGGGGAGATGCTTGCGGTGCCCGGCTTTGCCAAATCCAATGTCCTACGGTCACGAGACAGATCTATCTTGTTGAGAATCAGCAAGGACCAATTCTATGAACTGCTCAGTGAGAATGTCAAACTGGCCGACAGGGTTTTGGAATATGTGTGAATTCTGTTATTTTTCAAGGATTTTTTAGGCTTTTGACGAATTAACCGTCGCTTGGACGGATTTTTTAGGTAATGAACACTAGGTGAATGGTGCCTTTGAATTGCTAAATTGTTGATCCTTTTAAAGGAGCATGCTGAGTTACTCGGTACAACCAGGAGAATTGGTCGATGAATCGAACCAAATAGACGAAGGATTGTCGCCTTTGGGACCCAATCCATTCCCTGGTTTACGCCCTTTTAGTATAGAAGAATCCCATCTTTTCTTTGGTCGGGAAGGTCATGTAGACGAATTGCTGGTCAAACTGGCCCTTAACCGGGCAGTCACCATCATGGGTTATTCTGGTAGTGGTAAATCCAGTCTCGTCTATTGCGGACTTGTGCCCGTATTGTATGGAGGATTCATGACTGAGACCAGCCCGAACTGGCAGGTAGTTACCACCCGACCCGGGAGTTCTCCAATCAATAATCTTGCCGAGGCCATTGTCAGTCTTCTCGTGTCAAGCGGGCGAGTGCACAATGATGACAGAAGTATTCAATTGGCGGTTGTAAAATCTGTATTGCGCAGTGGTCAGGATGGATTAACAGAAGTAGCCAAATATCTTCAGAACACAACAGGCGAGAACGTTTTCTTTCTGATTGATCAGTTTGAAGAATTAATACGATATCGTGAGTCTGGCGAAGATGCGTTAAATGAAGCCGCCCACTACGTCAACCTGATACTCCAGGCGGTACAACAGAAGGATACACCTGTATATGCATCCCTTAGCCTTCGTTCTGATTATATAGGTGAATGTGCGGTGTTTCCGGGGTTGACAGACATGATCAACCGGAGCAACTACCTGGTACCCCAGATGAACAGAGACCAGAAGAGGCTTGCCATCGAAGGACCTGTTGCAGTTGGCGGTGGCAGAATTACCAAACGTCTGGTAAAGAAGGTCCTTAGCGACCTCGGCGATCATCAGGACCAGTTGCCCATTATGCAGCACGCCATGATGCGTACCTGGGAATACTGGGTCGCGAATCGCGAGCCGGGCGAACCGATGGACATCCGCCATTACAATGCCATTGGCCGGATAGGGCAAGCACTTTCACTTCACGCTAATGAGGCCTTTGATGAACTCGACACCAACCAAAAAGAGATTGCAGAAATACTCTTCAAAAGTATAACGGAAAAGAACCAGGAAAATCAGGGACTCAGGAGACCGGTAAGGGTGAGGGTGGTAGCCGAAGTTGCCGGAACGTCAGAAGAGGAAGTAATCAAGGTGGTGGACAATTTCCGCAAGACCGGACGTTCATTCTTGATGCCTGGAATGCACGTGAATCTCAGCGGCAGTTCTGTGGTTGAACTCTCCCACGAGAGCTTGATGCGAATCTGGACCAGACTCAACAATTGGGTGGAAGAGGAATTTGAGTCGGCTCAGTTATACAAAAGGATTTCAAATGCCGCCGCCCTGTACCAAACTGGCAAGGCTGGTTTATGGAGACCCCCGGATCTTCAGCTGGCGCTTAATTGGCAGAAGAAACAAAAGCCAACGCGGGTTTGGGCGCAGCGTTATGATGTGGCATTCGAAAGAGCCATTGTCTTTCTCGACACGAGTCGCATCACCTATGAGGCTGAATTGAAGAACCAGGAGATGTTACAGCGTCGCATGCTCAGGCGTGCACGGGTAACCAACCTGGTGCTGGGTACAGCCGCGATCATTGCGGTTCTATTCCTGTTATATGGTTATACGCAAACTATCGAAGCCAACAGGCAACGTGAGGCAGCAGAAAGGGAAAAGAAAGCCGCGCTTGAGGCAAAGGCGGAAGCCGATAAACAAAGAGACATCGCAGAGGATCAACGTAAGATAGCGGAAGAAGGCAGGAAAGAGATAGAAAAGACAAATGCAAAACTTCAGATCGCCTTGAGGGATGCGCAGTTGGCCAGAGCGGAAGCCGAACAGAACTTCCAGAAAGCTCTAGCACAGGAACAACTTGCCATTGCAGCGCAAAAGGAAGAACAGCAGGCACGTGAAGAGGCGGTGGCGCAGACCATCATTGCTCGCGAAGCCAGGGATCAGGCCAACCGGTTGTTATACCTCTCGGTTGCGCAGTCCATGGAGGCAAAGTCTGTAACGATGGAGGAGCCAAACCTGGCAGGTCTTCTGGCCATGCAGGGATATATCTATCATACCACATATGGTGGAAAGAAATATGACCCCTATGTTTTCAAGGGGCTATACTATTCAATCGGGAAATTGAAGAATGATTTCAATTACAATATGGCCCAGGTGCCGGGTAATCTTAAGAATAAGATGTTCGCACTCGCCGTGTCGAGGAAGAGCAACAATTTTTATACAACCGGCAATGATGGAAGGATATTTGAAGGAGATTATTTGAAATTGTCGGCCGATCGCCTGTTGGACTTTAATCCTTACCCGAATCGTGTTCTGGCACTCAGCATTGATGAGAAATACCTTGTGGTAGGCAGTGACTCATCGGCGATACAGATATACCACACAGATCAACCGGGAGAAAAGCCTGGGATTGCAAAGGGTCATAAAGGCTTTGTGACCGACATCAAATTCCTCCCTGATAATTCAGGATTCCTGTCGGTGGCCTCTGATCGGACAGTCAGATTTACAAACCACGTGACAGGGCAGGGTAAGGTGCTGGCTTCTCTTTCATATGATATCAAATCAATTGATATAAGTCCTGATGGTACGTGGATGGTGGGTGTAGCCTCAACGGGTCAGCTGATTCGCTTAAATCTGAAAGACAATTCAGTAGAGTTGCTCAAGGACGAATCTGACAAACAAGTTATCATCAAGTCTGTTGCATTCCACCCCACACAACCAGTTCTCGCTTATGGCACCGAATTCATGGACAAGGATCCAAGGGATGAAAAGAAGATGACATGGAAGGGTACCGTCAAAATCTATAATTACGAAAAACGTGAACTTGTGAAAGAACTGACCGGGCATAGTGCCGGAGTCTCCGATGTGGAATTCAGCCCCGATGGTTTACTGCTGGCCAGTGCGGGACTGGACAGGAAGCTTCAAATGTGGGTTGTTGATCATGAAGAAGATCTCCCCGTGGTGATGGATTTCAATAATGGAAATATCTGGAAGCTTGCCTTCACCAAGAACTCTGATTACTTGCTGGCCTCGTGTAACAACGGTGAGGTGAGGGTGTGGCAGACTGATCCGCGTGCCCTGGCGGAGCAGATTTGTCCGAAACTCAAGAGAAACATGACCCAGGCGGAATGGGATATTTATGTAGGAAACGGAATATTGTATGAATCAACTTGTAAGAGCCTGCTGATAAGTGATTTTTGATGAATAAGACACCCCTTTCATTCTTAGTCACTTTCTTCTTCATAACATTCTCTCTGCAGCTTCACGGACAGGGAGACTGTGAGCAAACCATCAGTCACGCATCTGATGAATTTAATGCCGGTCATTTCTATTCCATTCCAGGCATCCTGAAGGATTGTTTAGATCATGGGAACTTGTCTACTGATCAGGAGATCAGGGCTTACATGATGCTCTGTCAGGCCTATTTGATTATTGATGATCACATTGCTGCGGAAGACAGTTATTTGAAGTTGCTGAAAGCTGACCCGGAGTTCATACCCAATGAACGCGACCATCCTATCGATGTGGTATATCTGAGCAAGAAGTTTACTGCCATCCCCGTATTTACACCTCATTTCCGGTTGGGAACCAACACATCATTTCTGCACACCATCTTCTCAAACTCAACACAGCCTTATCCTACAACCACCAATTATAATTTCAGACTGGGCTTTCAGGCAGGTGCAGGCATCGACTGGAACGTGACAGACCAACTGAGTGTTTGCGGTGAGGCAGATTTTGCTTTGAAGGGTTTTAAACGGGTGACTACAGGTATTGGAGGAGGTGATGCTCAATCCATTACATCGAATCAGTGGTGGCTTGATGTCCCTTTTTATGTGAAGTACACGTACCACTGGAAAAGCCAGATGCGACTGTTTGGGTATGCAGGTTACTCGCTTGGCTACCTGCTCTCAGCCAGAAATGATTTCTTATATACGGACAACAAGATTGCAGTGCAAAACGGTCAGCAGACTGTTGTGGCACAAATCGTAGCGGAAGGCCCCAGTCAGCAAGTAACCTATCAGAGCACATCCTTGAACCACTCACTTGTCTTTGGAGCAGGATTGAAATACAAAATCGGGCATGATTT
>JBDHXU010000065.1:0-19087 GCA_039810905.1 Cyclobacteriaceae bacterium
ATTACCTCGAATATTCTTTTTGCCGAGGCCGTGCCGCGCTGCAACGCTGTAATGCCATTCGAAAAATTCTTGGCTGGTTGGATGATCATGGAGAAAACCGCAAGAAATCCCAGGAATACCTCTGGCCTGAGTGCCGATTCGTCATTGAGAACAAGATTTCCTCCGAAGTAAATGATCCCTGCCACAATCATGACCCCCAGGATTTCAGAAACGGGCGACGCCAGTTCGTTCTTGTATGACATTGACTTGTTCACCTTACGGTAATAGGCAGTCTCTGTCTCGATCTTGTTGAGAATGAAATTCCTGGCATTGAATGCCTTGATCACCCTCATCCCACTGAAAGTCTCATCAAGGATATTGACGATACGGCCCAGTGACTCCTGTCCGGCTTCAGCCTGCTTCTTAAGCCGTTTGATGATCTCGGCCAGCACACCACCTGTGATCGGCAACACCAGGAGTGTAAACAATGTCAGTTTCGGCGATATCGTGAACAGCACAAAGAAATAAACAATGATGGTGAGCGGCTCCTTCATGACAGCCTTCAAACTGTTCATAACTGCATTCTCCACTTCCATCACGTCATTGGTGAATCTTGAGATCAGGTCTCCCTTGCGTTCATTGTTGAAGAACCCGATGTGCAGAAGGGAAACTTTGCGGAATATTTCCAGCCTGATGTTCCGAACCAGGTCTACCCTGATTTTTGTGGCTATAACGCGCTCCAGAAAACGAAAGAGGTTGGCCAATACTACACAGATCACGATGAGTCCGCAGACGAACAGCAGGGCATTCAGTTTGCCATAATCATGTATGACGAGCCTGTAATAATGATCAAACACGCTCGTAATATATTTCGTGTCGAAACTGAACGCAGGTATCGGCGGTACCGTTGTTTCGGTTACGTTCCGGTCAAACAGCACGTTGAGCATGGGGATTACGAGTACTATATTGAAAGCCCCGAAAATGATTCCCATGATGGAGTAGAAGAAAAAGAGCGGGAGTCTAACCTGCAGGCGGTTGGCGAACGACAATATGCGCTGGAAAATTCTCATGCCTTAAAAATCGTAGGTCCGTCCTGCAAAATTCCACCTGAGCCCCACGGTGGTCAGACTGGTCTTGTTGTTAAAGAACGTATCATCACTTTTGCTGTTGCGGAAAGTCTGATGAAGATCGACAAAGAAATTGTGGCGGAGCATATAGCTTGCCAAAAGATCGCTGCTGATAATGGTATTGACGTTTCCCTGGGCAATTTTATTGCCATAATCCTGCATACGCAGGTTATAGCTTTTGTTGATGTCCTGGCCCCAATCCAGTAAGGGTGCTACTCCCGCAGGATTATCACGCCCAGTCTTGATCACGAAGGACTTCCATGTGAGGTTGAGCCGAGGAACGGGCTGATACCGTACGATGGCCACGCCTTCGTAGAAATTGGCACCCATCGGATGGGCAATGGGCTGCATGTAGCCCGCGTAGTTGGTAAATAGATCTTTATGCGAGTAGGTATAGGGCCTGACCAGGTTAAGCTCCAACTGAAGATCCAGGTTGCGGACACCTGCCACGTCGATGTATTTCATTCCGCCCTGCACCGAGAATTTGTTTGCCCACCAACCTTTCCCGGACGTCATCTGCTTCAAAACAAATTCATCCAGGACAAACTGACCATAGAAGGAAAGTCTTTTCGCAGCAATCCACTTCCAGTCCATCCCGAGCAGAACATTATCGGCGCTGCCGTTTTGCTGCTCGATGGCGCGGTAAAAGATCACGGGATTGAGGTAGTTCAGTTCGAACGTTCCACCGTTGAGTGAGTCCTGTGGTGAAAAGACCACTGATTCAAAAAGACCAAGATTGAACTTCTTTCCTATGTTGATGCTGGCATGGTGAAAGGCTACGAATTTATCAGGATAGCGTTTGGAGGTTTTACTACCACCTGCAGTGGCAGGAGCCGATGCCGTCATCCGGTTCAGCTGAAACAGGTAGTTGATCTTCCAGATCTTGAGATTGAAGCGCATGTACTGGCTGGGTGGCGCAAAATCCGACCAGATGAGTGACCTGAATCCGTTGCCAATATTCATGCGGTCGTGCCCCAACTGAAACCAGATATGTTTGGAGATGTTGAAATCGATGTATGCGCGTGCCTCAAAGAAGTCCACCCCACCGTTCTTGAAGTCCTTCCAGAAGCCCTGATGCGGAACGAAGAAATAGCCATATCCATTGCTGTAGTCGGTCACATAAGCGGGAAGTCGAGCCTGGTTGTCGCTGAAGTAGGTGTAGAAGCCGATCTTCTTGTCGATCATTCCCCTTAGTTCAACTCCTCTTGTATTGTAGTAAACGGGATTGCCAAGTCTTGAATCTTTGCCGGCACCCACATACAAGACTGGACTTACGTGAAGGTCAAAGTCCGGATTATCCACGTATGCCAGGTCTGATTTCTTTTTGTAAAGGCTTTTCAAAAATGGTTTGCGGCTGTCGCTGGAGGTGGCACGTGACCATTCCCAGCTGTCATTCCTGAAATACTCAAGATTGAATTTGTCGGAAGCAGACTCAAATACGCCTTTACCTTCCAGGGAGTCCATCATGGCCACTACGGCTGACCTTTTGTATGGCTTGACGGAAGTGAAAATTTCCGGTACCACCCGGCCCAGCTTTATTTCATAACGGTCGATCCGGTGGTAATAGTCCTCGTTAAGGGGGATGTTGGTACTTTGAGCCAGCAAAGCCGGTCCGGACAGAATGAGCAGACAGAAGAGCAGATTTCTCATGAAAGGCCTTTCAGTTGAGGTCCGGCAGAAGGGTTTATTGTCATTCCTGGGCTTTGTATAGTTTGGATTCATACCCGAACGATACCTTCCGTCACCAGGACCTGTCGCTCGGAACCGGCCTGTAGGTCAAACAAAGCCCCAAAAGTACGTGGAAACCCTATTTTTAACAACCTGCTTGCCTTTGCAAATCCCCGCCGACGCCTTATCTTTGCATCCCTTATTGAAATCAAGAAGAAATGAAAAAAGGAATACACCCGGAATATAAAGAAGTCGTTTTTTGGGACACTTCCAGCGACTTCAAGTTTCTGAGCCGCTCAACCACCAAGACCAAGGAAACCACTACCTGGACGGATGGAAAAGAGTACCCTGTGATCAAGGTGGAAGTAAGTTCTGCTTCCCATCCCTTCTTCACCGGCAAGAAGATGTTTGTTGACTCCGCTGGTCGCGTTGAGAAGTTCCAGAAGAAGTACAAGAAGTAACAGATTTAATGCCATAGTTAATAAGAGAGGCCTCCAAAAGGGGGCCTTTTCTTTTGAACATGGTTTTCGTTCTGAAAGGACTATTTTAGCGGCATGAACGTGATCCTATTTGACGATGCCGCTATCCGCATGGAACTCCTTCCCTTCACGTTCACAAGACCGGTTGCGGCTCTTCGCACCGGCATACTCACCATAGCAGAAAAATGGGAGAAGTACCTCAGTGAACCTGTCAGTTACCTCACAGAAGATTACCTGCAGGGAAAGTATCCCGCCCAATTTTCGGGCGATCATCTGTTTGTAAACGGCGCCATTTGTCCTGATCCCTCCCTGGTGGAGGCGGTGCGTTCGCTCACCACCGGCCAATCGCTTATGAAAGGTCAATTGCTCCTTGCAACACGGACAGGGGAAAAGAATCCAAAAGTGGCGGGAGCCCGTGCTATTGAGTATGCCGGCACGTTTCACGTCATTGACGACCCCTGCAAACTTTTCCAGGACAATGCCGCTCAGATAGTCTCCGACTTTGAACTGGTTACGGCGGGCAGAAAGTCAGCAGGGTGGTCCGACCCACATACCCGTGTATATGGCGCCGATCAGGTATTTGTGGAAGAAGGAGCAGTTATTCAGGCCGCTGTACTGAATGCATCCACAGGCCCAATTTACATTGGAAAGAATACAGAGGTTCAGGAAGGAAGTCTCATCCGTGGACCCTTTGTGCTGGGTGATCAATCGGTGTTAAACATGGGTTGTAAAATGCGAGGCAATATCACCATTGGTCCTATGTGCAAGATGGGAGGTGAAGTCAGTAATGCCGTAGTGTTGGGCTACAGCAACAAGGCCCATGATGGCTACCTTGGCAGTTCCGTTATCGGCGAGTGGTGCAATCTGGGGGCGGATACCAACACCTCCAACCTCAAGAACAATTACGACGCTGTCAAACTCTGGAGTTACGCAAAAGGAGGTTTCAGAAGCACCGGCCTCACTTTCGTGGGATTGATGATGGGCGATCACAGCAAGTGCGGGATCAACACGATGTTCAATTCAGGAACTGTAACAGGAGTATCAGCCAATATTTTTGGCGACGGCTATCCGCGTAACTTCATCCCGAGCTTTGCCTGGGGCGGCACTGCAGGGTTCAGCACCTTTCAACTGAGCAGGGCCCTGGAGACTGCAGAACGAGCCATGGGCAGGCGGAGCACAAAGCTTTCGGATGCCGACCGCCACATTCTCAAAACGGTGTTTGAAATGACGGCCCATGAGAGGGTCTGGGAGAAGAAACCATGAGGTTCGCTGATATTCCAGGATTGAAAGAAACCAAGGACAGGCTCGTCCGGTCTGTCAAAGACGGAAAGGTTGCGCACGCTCAGTTGTTCATGGGACGTGAAGGTGCCCTGAACCTGCCCTTGGCCATTGCCTACACAACCTATCTACACTGCCAGCAGCGTGGCGAATCAGATGCCTGCGGAACCTGTCCGGCCTGCGCAAAGAATCTCAAGTACATTCATCCTGATACTCACTTCGTATTTCCGCTCAGCAATATCAAAGGCGATAAAGATGAAGACAGGTTTCGAGCGGACATCATGAAAAGCTGGCGCAGCTTCTTGCTGGAAAATCCATTTGGGCAAGCAGGGGATTGGACGTTGCATTATGGCGGTGAGGACAAGATGGCCATCATTTCAAGGGAGGAAAGCCGGGAGATCGTGAAGGCATTATCTCTTAAACCCTTTGAGAGTCCCTTTAAAGTCATGATCATCTGGCAACCGGAAGCGATGCATCCATCTGCAGCGAACGGAATCTTAAAAATACTGGAGGAGCCCCCGGCCAACACCTTCTTTATCCTGGTATCCAACAATGCCGAGCGTTTGCTTCCCACCATCATCTCCCGCACCCAACAGATAGTAGTCCCTCTACTCTTCAATGACGATGTTGCCGGCTACCTGATGGGCACTGAAGGTGCTGACCGGGAAAAAGTACTTCGGGTGGCGGCTGAGGCGGATGGAAACCTCAGGCTTGCGTCTGAGCTCATGACTTTGGAGGAAACTGACCATCACAGCCAGATGGCAGAGTGGCTGAGATCCTGTTATAAGAAAGACTTCCCCAGACTGGTTTCCTTTGCCGAGGAGTTTCATGATTTCGACCGCCTGCAGCAGCAGACCTTCCTCCAGTACACGTTGCATATGTTGCGGGAGACCCTGCTGGCACAGGCCGGGGCCGAGGAGCTCTTGCGGAGCCGGGGAAATGAACAGAAGTTCATCCGGGATTTTTCAAAGGTGATGACGGTGTCTCGTATAGAAAAAACACAATCCCTGCTGACAGAAGCCTCTGCCAATCTTGAGCGGAACGGGAGCGCCAAGATGATTTTCCTACACACCAGCATCCAGGTATCACAATTGCTGAACTCCTGAGCTTTTCTGGTACCTTTGCGCACCTTATTTTTGGCCGCGCATATATCTAAGAGATCACATGACACGAATTGCAACCCTACTGTTGGTATTGGCATTCATCGGCACCAGCTGTGCACAAAAGAATGATTATCTCATCACCTTCAAAACGCCTTATGGCGACATGGTGGCCATTCTGTATGATGAGACACCCAAGCACAAAGAGAACTTCATCAAGCTTGCGAAAGAGCACTATTATGACAGTACGCTTTTTCACCGCGTGATCCAGGGATTTATGATCCAGGGAGGCGATCCCAATTCAAAGAAAGCCGTGCAAGGACAGCGCATCGGATCGGGCGGTCCCAGTTATACCATTCCCGCCGAATTCAATTCCAAATACTATCATGAAAAAGGCGCACTGTCAGCAGCCCGAATGGGTGATCAACAGAATCCGGAGAAAGCCTCCAATGGCAGCCAGTTCTACATTGTTCAGGGAACCGTTCTGAAGCCGGAAGAAGCGGAGAACCTTCGGTACGACCAGATGAAACTGATGACGGGACTAAGGCAGATGTTCGAGAAACCCGAATACAAGGGTCTTCTGGACTCACTCAATCGGCTTTATTATTCAGGAGACATTGTGGCCTACCAGAAGAAACTATTTGAACTTGCGCCAAGAGTTGAAAAGGCCACCGGCACGAAAGTTACGCGTGACATTCCTTCTGAGCGTATCAAGGCCTACACGACCATCGGTGGTGCGCCGCACCTTGATGGTGAGTACACGGTGTTCGGTAAGGTGATCAAAGGTCTGGATGTAATCGACAAGATTGCAGCAGTGGAAAAGGATGCTGCGGATCGTCCTCTTCAGGATGTGCGCATGACGGTGACCGTCACGGAGATGTCAAGGAAGAAGATTTCGAAGGAATACGGTTACACATATCCCGAAACAAAAAAGTGATGCGCGTCCTGGTCACAGGCTCAAACGGCCTGGTCGGCCAAAAGCTGGTCCGGCTGCTGGACCCTGATCCGGAAGTGGAGTTGGTTGCCACCGCAAGGCAGCCGGTCAAAGGACTGACGAAAAGTCTTTCCCATTCCCTGGATGTAACGGTTTCCGAACAAGTACTGGAAACCATTCAATCCATTCGTCCCGAGATTGTCATCCATACGGCCGCCATGACCCAGGTCGATCAATGTGAGACCGAGAAAGAAGCCTGCTGGCTCAACAATGTCACTGCTGTTGAGCATTTGGTGCACGCATGCGCTATGATTGAGGCCCATCTCATTCACTTGTCTACCGACTTCATATTTGATGGAAGTTACGGTCCGCTCGATGAAAACGCAGTTCCTCACCCCATCAGTTATTACGGCGACAGCAAGTGGGCAGCCGAACAGGTTGTCACTGCCTCATCAATACCATGGACCATTATCAGGACGGTTCTGGTCTATGGATTCAATCCCGACATGAGCAGAACGAACATTGTTCTTTGGGTGAAGAAGAGCCTGGAGCAAGGCAAAACGATTCAGGTCGTAGACGATCAGTGGAGAACACCCACGCTGGCTGAGGATCTTGCAACCGGATGTGTACTCGCCGCCAGGAAGAAGGCCATAGGAATCTTTCATATTTCCGGAGATGAAATGATGACACCTTACCAGATTGCGCTGAAGACTGCTGAGTTCTTCGGTCTCGACAAAAGTCTGATCAAAAGGGCCGACTCTTCCACTTTTAAGCAACCTGCCAGAAGACCTCCTAAAACGGGCTTTATCATCGACAAGGCGAGAAAGGAACTGGGCTATAGGCCTCATTCTTTTGTTGAAGGACTTGCGATCATGGCCCGCCAGTTGAAGGAAAACATTTCGTGAATACGCGAATAATTCCTAATCTGCCGGCCGTTTTATCTTAATTCAAATACTATGTCTGGAAACAGAGGTCAATGGGGTTCCAAATTTGGTTTTATAATGGCCGCCGCCGGCTCAGCGGTGGGTCTGGGTAACATCTGGAGGTTTCCTTATCTCACCGGAGAGAATGGCGGAGCTGCCTTTGTATTTATTTATGTAATGTGTGTAGTGTTTGTAGGTGCTCCCATGCTCATCAATGAGATAGCCCTTGGCAGGCTTTCAGGTAAGAGCCCGGTTGCGGCTATGCAGGGTTTTGGCGCCAACAAGTTTTGGACCACACTCGTCGGCATCCTCCCACTGATCGTCACCTTTACCGTACTAACTTACTACAGCATTATTGCCGGCTGGACCGTGGGCTATATTTACAATTCTCTCTTTGCCATCGAGATTACTTTTACAGAATTCATTGCCACGCCGGCATATGTTGTACCGCTGGGTGCATTTGTAATCATTGCAACTGCCTGGATTGTACTGGGTGGCGTTTCTGGTGGCATTGAAAAGGCCACCAAAATCCTTATGCCGGCCCTGTTTATCATACTTATCATCATTATAATAAGGAGTGTCACCCTGGAGGGTGCTGGGAAAGGAATAGAATACTACCTCGTTCCTGATTTTTCCAAGATCAACGGGAAAGTAGTGCTCGACGCCCTTACGCAGGTATTCTTTTCCCTGGGTATCGGCTGGGGGATGATGATCACTTACGGTTCTTATCTTCCAAAAGATCAGAACATTGTCACGTCAAGTCTTTGGGTTGGCGCCATGGACACCTCAGTGGCATTGCTGGCCGGGTTCATGGTCTTCCCTGCTGTATTTGCATTCAATGGTTCAGTGAGTCAGGGCCCTACGCTGGTCTTCACGGTACTCGCAGACATTTTCCAGGTTATGCCTTTTGGCCATATTGCCGGCGCACTATTTTTTCTTCTCTTGTTTTTCGCCGCTATCACCTCCACGATTTCAATGTTGGAGGCGCCGTCGGCCTATTTCATCGACAATCGTGGATGGAATCGCAGGCAGGCGGCTACATTAGTGGCTGTTGCAGCATTCCTCATCGGAATACCATCTGCGCTTTCAACAGGCAGTTCCGATTTTCTCACCAATATGACTGTCAACATATTTGGAACAGAGGTGAAAGGATTCTCTGATATTCTAGATCATCTCTTCGGCAAGCTTTTCATGATGCTGGTAGTACTATCTACCTGCGTCTACACGGGATGGTTCTTCAAAACCGAGTCATTGGTTGATGAAATTGCGCAGGGCGCACCCGGATTCAAAACATCGCGGATAATGGGATTCTCACCTGCACAAATATGGGTTTTTGCAGTACGCTACATTTGCCCAATTATCATCGGGCTGGTGGCACTCAATGTGCTGGGCGTATTTGGCGGGTAGACGCTCTGTTACTTCAGCACTTCTGCCGCTGGCTGCCCTGTGCAGCCAGAGGGGAACTTGATCTTCAACAGCACAGAGAGCGTGGGTGCAATGTCGGTAATAGGATGGTATACAAGTGAGCTACCCTTGTTGATGCCATAACCGTAGAAAAGGACAGGTACATGCGTATCGTAGCTGTAGCCTGATCCATGGGTGGTCCCCACAATCCCCTGCCAGCCTATAAAGCCTGGCTCTTCCAGTACCACAATGTCGCCGGAACGCTTATGATTATATCCACGAATGATGGCACCTTTTGCCCCTCCCTCAGTGAAACTGCCGTTTTTCAGAGAGGCGCTGTTGTAGACCTGGGCCACACCGTTGAGGGTCATGAGATACCGGGCGATCAGGTCACTGACCACGAGCATATCTACACCCGCCGTCTTGGGATCTCCTGTAAATGCATCCGTACTTAAGAAGACCTGCTGGTTGATAACCCGTTCGACCATCTTCTTATCCGGATAATATTTCTTCAGGTATTCGTTAATTCCTGCCTCCATGATGGTTTGCCTTAGTATACCGGCATTTAATTTATTGTCCTTCAGGAACTGAGGTACCTCTGCAACGCCGTGATCAGCGGTAAGGAAAACCACATACTGTCCGGCTCCCACATGCCGGTCAAGTTCTTTCAGCAATCCTTCAATGTTTTTGTCCAATCTCAGGTATGCATCCTCCACTTCAACGGACTGCGGTCCCATTGCATGACCAATTATGTCGGGGCTTGAATAAGAAATGGTCAGAAAATCGGTGACTTCATCCTTGCCTAATTCTTCACCATCGAGTGAGGCCTTAGCGACATCGGTTAGCAGATCATCTCCAAATGGAGTTGTGTTGATCAATTCGAAATTGCCGTAAGCAGCCCTCATGGCCTTTAACGGGTAAGGGAAGGTTGGGCGTTGCTCCTTTCCCTTCAATTGGGTTTCGTAATTGCTATCATCAGGACCGCTTTCTGTGTACTGATCGATAGGCAGCAATGTATTCCAGTCCTGATTTAGGTACTGTTCGGCGAGGTTCTGTCCGTTGAATTTGTCAAGCCAGAGCGGAAGTCCGGGTTTGTAGTATGTACTGCTTATAAACTTTCCTGTAGTACCGTCAAACCAGTAAGCTCCGTCGGCGAGATGGCCTGCCGGAAGCACAGCCCCTCTGTCCTTCATGGAAAAGCCGATCACTTTTGCCCTCTTCTGCGTTGAGATTTTAAGCTCATCGGTGACCGTGCTGGAGATCAGTCTCCAGGGAGAAACATCACCGTTACCTTTCTCACTCCCTACCGGCTTTTGGCGGTCGTCACCGACGCAATTCACATCTGTTTTAGTAGTCCGGTCATACCAGTCATTCCCGATGATGCCATGAATGGCGGGCGTAGTGCCGGTGTAGATAGAGGCATGACCCGGGCCGGTGAATGTGGGGATATAATTGTAATGTGCATTCTTCAACATGAAGCCGTCGTTCATCAGACGTTTGAATCCTCCTGGTCCAAATTTCTTTTCGAACCGATAGAGATACTCCTGACGCATCTGATCCACAACAATACCAACAACCAGTTTGGGGCCCTGGGCCTGTGCACTTGTTATCACAAAGAGCCAAACAACAAAAACAATTTTTTTCATATGATTAGCGTAACGCGAATATATCAATAAACCAATAAGCATACCGGAAATTCCTGCCAGCGGCCGTGACTAATTGTCGCAATAAATCTTTTCGAATTCTGAGGCTTCCATCGCCTGCTTGCGGATTATTTTTCCGGCATGGTCATAATAGATCACCACGGATATTGCGGCTTCTTCGATGTGATGTTCCGTGAAGTATAACGGCTGCTCCTGCGTACCGAGGTTGACAATATCACTGTACTGAATCGGAACCACCACTCCCGATTGACTGCTGATCACACCAAAAGCATTGTCCTGTCTTACCTGATATACCTTGTCATGCGGCAGGTCCCTGATCGGGCTGAAGGATCGTATTCTTTCCAACCTGCTTTTTTTGTTGCGGATGTCCCAAAGGAGCCATTGCGAGCCCTTCCTTACCCAGGCAACCGAATCATTCCAGTATTGCGTTTCATCCCACTCAAAACTTCCTATAGGCTTCCCATCTGGCATAATGAAACCGTATCCGGTACCCCGGAATCCAACACGATACAAACGATTATAAGGTTTGATATTTCGGTCAAATGTGGGTTTGGTTAGTAGTCGCGTTTCCAGGTCATACCAACCAAACTTCCGATCTTTAAGTAAAGAATAAGAAGAGGGGCCGCTTTTCACAATGGCATCATATTCCAACGGAACCAGGCTCTTACCCTCGTTATTGAACAGCCCTTTTTTCTGACCCCTTGAGATAAGGAAAACATCTTCCTTAACCGGTTCCAGAACATCAAAGTCCATTGCAAAACTTTTCTGTCCGGTTGTCGCCTCATATACTGCTTTGAGTCTCTTTTCCGGAACTATCAGCCACGAGCGGTCGCCAAACTCTCTTAGCTGAAAGTTCTCATCTGAATTAAAGTCGAGTTTAAGTCCTGAAGGCAGAAATGCGTGAATGGAATCTCCCTTAGCAAGAAATGCAACCGGGCCCTGGAACCACACACTGTCGCCGATGTCGATGGTCCGCGTTGTCCGGTCATACAGCAAGGTTAATCCGCGATCCTTTTTCAGGCGAACCCATGGTCCCTGTTCTGTCACCGAAACATATGGATCATTCTCAAGGGATGGGATTCCCTTTACGAATAGTTTGTCCTTACCTCTCAAAAATCCAAACGAAGTCTTCTTTAGCACCTGACGATCGAGGGGAATGATAAAATTCAGTTGTGCATCCACCACTCCTTCAAGCACACCGTTGCGAACCCAGTATTGCTGTGGTCCCCAGCGCCGTACATCATCGTAAACATGATCCTCAATCAGGTTACTGCCTTCGGCTGTTGCAGCTATCTTCATTGGCAGGGTGAGTATTTTTCTGCCATTCCTCGTGAGCACTATCAACGTATCAATGGCAGATACTTCCTCATACACATTCGGGATCAGTAATCTTCCTGCCAGACTGTAGAGGGCCCACTTACCTGTTTGTTTGATCGCCAAGTATCGATCAGCTATGACATCCGATGCATCAAGCGGACCTTTGCCGACCGTGAAACCTGATTCATGAAGTACGAACGTTCCGGAATCAGAACTCACCTCGATGTAGCCGCTCCCGATGTCCAATGCTTCGTCCACCTCCCCATGAAAGAGCACCTTACCGTTTCTGGCCACCAGGCCGGTGTTGGTAATAAGCCATCGATCTACAACTTTACCACATCGATATTTTTCATCCACTGAAGTAAACTGTGGCTGCATTACCTCCTCACCTGCCTCGTTAATGAACCCAAAAAGCCCGGCCTTATATACAGGTACCCAGTAATCACTGTTGAGTGTTTCAATATGCTTCACGGAGTCCGTTCTCCAGAAATCCGGAAGCTGGTCATTGCTTTCGCGTAACAGGCCCATCAGAATATTCTTTCCCAACGCTGCCCACCTGCTTCCCGGATACTGCTTGATAAAGCGAACAAAATCCACCGGCTTTCCTGATGCGGTGGAGAGTTCAAATATGTAGCGTTCTGCCCGTGTGCGATAAGGGCTTTGAGGGTACTGATGATAGAATGCGATATAGCTCTTTAGCCTATGATCCGAAGTCTTGGCATCAAACAATAATTTTTCATATCGTTCTCTTCCTTCTGCGGCGCGATGAGAAGCCGGATATTTGGTAAGGAAAGTCAGGAAACTGTTCCATGTATTCCGCTTCAACGCTTCCGTAAATGCGATTTCATCCCGCAATTCCATCGCAGGCCGTCTTTGCCTGGCATCCTGAAAATGATCTATAAATAGCTGGTAAGCTTCCTCAGTGTGAATGGACTTTGCTCTTTCGAATGCGATGCTGTCGATGCGCCTTCGGAGTGTTGACAGGGAGACGCTATCCATTGGTACGCGGAGGAGCCGCTCCCGTTCCTTGACACTCAGACTACTGTATCTCCTAACCGACATCCTGCAGTAGCGGTCGGCTGAATCTATCTGAAAGGCGGGATTGTCTGGGTTGATGTAATATAAGCCCAGCAGGTAGCCGCTCTCTGCACTTGAAGTGTCCTTTCTCGCAGATTTGTAGAGCGATTGCCCCGCCTTCACCCACTTTGACTTGTCCATTGCAGACATTAGTTTGTCTGGGCTCACCTGGGAAAATATGACCCCGGGAATCATCATGAAGAGGAATAGTACAGGCGATCGCATGAGTAACTAAAATGCAACGCAAGTATCGATCATTAGGTTTGGATGGGCAACAGAATCCCTGCGGTCAAACCAAGGCGCTGCCAGATAATCAAAATCAGGCAGAAGCCAGATTGAAGAAAACGGTTTTATTTGCCTAAATTTTAGATTCTATCCGCCTATAGATGACTGAAAAAGCAATTGGTGATGTCTTGGGAAGGCCTTCTCATGTGCTGATATTCATCAACTTACTGGCTGGCTACCCAGTAATGGCGCAAAGGGGGAATATTATTAAGCCATCAACTTTGACTGCTGCAACCTCAATGGGGATGGATTTGCCTCCAAAGAGCTTACCAGGTTATAATAAGGTGGCGAAATTGTAGGTGCGGCAAGGAGATTGAATACCGACAAGTTGGCGATACCTGTCTGGATGCGAAGTCTCTTCTTTACCATGGTCCATCCAGGGCTTGTGGCAGGTCTGCTTCCATGGTTGATTGCCCGAACAAATTGGCAGAGGATCGAAGCTGATCCATTTCAACCTGCGGTCTACAGCGGACTTCCGATATTTCTTTCTGGGCTTGCAATATTAGGGCTTTCCATCATTAGGTTCGGCAAAGATGGCAAAGGAACCCTGTCTCCAGCGGACCCCACTAAAGTTCTGGTGACTGGCGGACTGTACAAGTACACAAGAAATCCCATGTATATTGGTGTGTTGCTCATGCTTGCTGGCGAATCCATCATTACGGGTTCGATTCCCCTATGGATCTACACCACCCTTGTTGCCATCCTGTTTCATCTCTTTATCATTTTTCATGAAGAGCCCAGAAACCACAGGGACTTCGGAACCGAATACGCGCAATACCGCACCAAAGTGAGAAGGTGGCTGTAAAGTGTCCGATCATCCGGCAATTCTTCCGGCGATGTAAGGAATAATTAGCCGCTTCCAAATGTCTAATTTAACGACTTTGAAAATCTCAATTTTGAGGTTACTGAATGTGACAACCAAGGCATGATTCTATCTCAACCCAATCCATCCACCCCCTTCATGCCTGTCATTCTCTTTTTAGAACGAAGCAGTAAAAGGTTCCTTCTGATTCCAATTTTACTCATTGTCGTTCTACTGAACAGTTCAACACTCGCTACCGGCCAAGTCAATCCATCCAAAGGAAATTACAGAATAACAGGCTCTGTTGCGGATTCGCTGACCCACCAGCCGGTCGAATTCGCCAACGTGGCCATTCTGGACCCCACAACGGGCAAACCGGTTAACGGAGCGGTTGCAGATGAAAAGGGGCGCTTCGCCATAACCAAAATGGCAGGCGGACGGTATGATCTTATCATCTCTTTCATTGGATATGAATCGAAGAAAATCCCGGCCGTTCTCGGGTCCCGCAAAGACCTGGATTTGGGTATCATTTCACTTTCTGTGTCCGTGAAGCTGCTTGAGGAGATTATAGTGAAAGGCGAAAAGAACCTGGTAGAAGAAAAAGTGGACCGTACCATTTATAATGCGGAACAAGATGTTACCACAAAAGGCGGAGATGCGACGGATGTATTGAAGCGTGTGCCCATGCTTTCTGTCGATATGGACGGCAATGTATCGCTGAAGGGAAGTTCGAGTGTCAGGGTACTGATCAACAACAAGCCCTCTACTATAACGGCTACTAGTGTTGCAGATGCTTTGAAACAAATTCCTGCCGATATGATCAAAAGCGTGGAAGTCATCACCTCACCTTCCGCTGCGTATGATGCAGAAGGTTCTGCTGGCATTATCAACATCGTCCTCAAGAAAAACACGCTGGAAGGAATGTTCATTAACGTCGATGGAAGTGCCGGAACCAGGGGTTCCAATGCAGGAGCGAACGTTAGCTACAGAAAAGGCAAAATGGGGTTGTCGCTTGGTGCATTCCAGCGCTGGCAATACAATGTAATCTCCGACTTTCACAATGAGCAAACCACAAGATCCGACAAGGACACCCTGCTCAATGTTCAGACCAATCATAACAGAAGCGATGGACTCAACAACCAGTTTACGTTGAACTGGGACTATGATTTCAACTCAAAGAACTCGATCAATGTGAGCACGCGCTACGGACAACGGTTACAGAATGCATATCAGGATGATCTGTTAACCGATACCTACCGACACGACAGCCTGATCAATTCAACACTCCGAAATGTCAAAACCATCATTACTGGTGCCAACCTGGACGGCAGCATCGGCTATACCCGCGACTTTGAAAAGAAAAGAAGGCAGCTCAATATGCTGGCGATCTTCAGTCGGAATGACCAGAACCTGGAATATACTTCCTCTACGGAGCAGGCCACAAACCCTGCTGACCTTTACCGGTACAGGAATGTCAACAATGGTTTCAACCAGGAGACCAGCATGCAAATTGATTATCAGGAACCTATAAGTGAAAATCAGATGCTGGAATTTGGAGGCAAGGGAACCTGGCGGAATGTCCGGAGTGATTATACTTATTACAAAGGACAAGGTGATTCCGGTCCTTTTGTACCCTCCGCCTCACCTGGCCTGAACAATAATTTCAACTACCAGCAGGATATTGCGGCTACTTATCTTAGCTACTCCATTGACTCCAAAAGCGGATGGTCTGCCAAAGCAGGTGGCCGCTATGAATACACCAGCATCAACGCGCACTTTGAGGGTAAACCCGATCTCAGTATTCCCTCCTACGGTGTGATTGTTCCCTCTGTGAATCTGACGCGGAAGTTTACAAAGGGAAGGCAGTTGAGAATTGCCTATAACCGGCGGATTGTACGTCCATGGCTGCAAGCTCTTAATCCCAACCTTCAGGCATCAAATCCGCTCAACGCAACCCTGGGCAATCCGAATCTCAAACCGGAGTTTGCAGACAATTATGAAATTGCCTACAAAACCAATCTTCCCAAGGGAACTTTGAACCTGTCTCTCTGGTCCAGATACAACACCAATGATATTCAGCCTGCGCGTGTCGTGAAGAATGATACGATTATTTCCGTCTACCAGAATCTCGGTTCAGAAGGAAACTATGGCTTCACAGCTTTTGCAAGCATCAATTTCACCGAACGTTTTACCCTGAATGGAGGCATAGACTGGATATATCGAATACTCAAGAACAACTCAAACGTCGCTATCCTTAACACTACCAACAGCGGCTTTACACAGAACTACCGGCTATCAGGTAACTATAACTTCAACAAAGGCTGGTCGGCACAGTTGTTTGTTGTTTTTCAGGGCAGCTCATTCAACCTGCAAGGCTATCGTACAGGCGTCAATACGCAGAGCTTCGGCGTACGGAAGGAAATCTGGAATAAGGCAGGATCGGTTGGTATGGGCCTCGACAATTTCGCCACTCCTAATTTCAATGTATATTCAGTGTTGGATTCTCCATACGTATCTCAACGAACTACCAGCACCCTTCACAACTTCATTTTCAAGGTGAACTTCAGCTACAGGATTGGCAAAAAACTACAAGAAAAGGAGAGGAAACTGAAGGCCGAAGAAACCGATAACTGATAGCAACTGCGGTATCGCCTTTGCTTACTTTGCAGTGGAATACTATCGAACCCATGATATTTTCATTTGTATTCAATTCCAACAGAAAGTATGAAAAGCAAATGCTCAGTTGGCTTGGTCTAATACTGGCAAGCCATCTGACTGACGGGCAAACAAAGGAAAACATCCGAAGTCTGCGATATATGCAGACGTTCACCATTCCCTATAATACCTCGTTCGAAGCCACACGGGTTGGCGGGCTTTCCGGCGTAGATTATATTCCTGCCGATAAGTCTTTGATCTTCATATCTGATGACAAGCAGGCAAGATTTTACAAGGCAAGGCTGCATTTTTCAGATGCACGAATCGACAGTCTACACTTTCTGAATGTTTGGCCGTTGGAGGGAGGTCGGCCCGGAAATGCCGACGCCGAAAGTATCAGGTTCAACACGGAGACCCAACAATTGTTCTGGTCTGATGAAGGTGAACGGAAAGTTGGACAGTTAAGATCAATAATTAATCCTTCGATACATATTGCCGATCTGGCAGGCAAGGAAATTGGTCAGATCCCTCTGCCTGAAATTCTTCATATGAAACAGACGGAAACGGGCCCACGAAATAACGGAGCGCTGGAAGGAATCACGTTCAACAAAGAGTATAATGAATTATTTACCTGTCTTGAAGAACCATTAATAGAGGACGGCGCCCGAGCTTCACTGGACAAAGGCCCAGCCCTGGTGCGATTCTTTCAGCTCAGGTTGCCAGAAGGCAAACAGCTGGCTCAGTACGCATATCCTTTGGAACCTGTTGCCTACCCTTCCGTACCTCCTGATGGGTTCAAGGTTAACGGGATTTCAGAGATACTCTATCTTGAAGGAACTCAATTACTAGTGATCGAGCGGTCGTTTTCCACCGGAAGACAAGGTTGCGTTATTAAAGTCTTCAAGGCCGATTTTCGCAAGGCTACAGACGTGAAGCAATTTCAGTCTCTCGGACATAACCAAAGCTTCGTTCCGATACAGAAGACATTGCTGCTGAATATGGAAGCACTCGGAATTTACGTGGATAATGTTGAAGGTGTCACTTTTGGTCCAACGCTTGCCAATGGCCACCGCACGCTGCTTTTTATCAGTGACAATAATTTCCAGGAGACCCAGGAAACACAGTTACTATTGTTTGAAGTCATCCCTTAAGAATAACTACATCACTCACCGGATTACATCAGCTGCCGAAAAGGGCAATCTTTAACCTTCTGTGACATTTGTCGCAGACCAGGTTTCTGAATTTCAGTCCTTTGCACAAAAAATCGCTTATGACATATTTCCTGTCAAAAACGGTCAAGAATACCACGATGGATGCCGTCCGCAGCCAGGTTACGGCCGCTCTTAAAAAGGAAGGATTCGGCGTACTTACCGAAATAGATATTCAGGCAACGATGAAAAAGAAGCTTAACAAGGACTATCTTCCCCATGTCATACTCGGCGCCTGCAATCCTGTATATGCGGATAAAGTATTGAGAATGGACTCACATATGAGCACCATGCTGCCCTGCAACGTAACATTGCGACAGACAGATTCAGGGGAAATAGAACTGGCAACCATTGATCCGGCAACGGCAATGAACCCGGTTGGAGACAAGAACATTGAAGCACTAGCACAGGAAGTAAGGAGCAAGTTGCAAAGGGTACTTGATTCCATATAGCAAAAGCCCATCAAAAGATGAACAACCGGAAAGATCACTGGGAGGGAATCTATCAAACGAAAAAAAGCGATGAAATGAGCTGGAGCCAGGTTGTCCCCGCTACTTCATTGAACTTCCTGCACAGCTTTAATCTCAAAAAACATTCCCCTATAATAGACGTGGGCGGAGGCGATAGCAGGTTGGTGGACTGTCTTCTAGATGAGGGCTTTACGGATATTACTGTACTCGATATTTCCACCGTTGCCTTGCAGCGAGCAAGAGAACGACTTGGAGAAAAGGGATCGAAGGTGGATTGGATTGTAAGTGACATCACTGAATTTGCCCCTATGCGCCAATACCACGTATGGCATGACCGCGCCACTTTCCATTTCCTGACCGATGAAGATCAAATCAAAAAATATATTTCAATTGCTTCTGCAGGGCTGGATCATCACGGTTACATGACCATTGGAACCTTCTCAACTACTGGCCCCACCAAGTGTAGCGGACTCACCATCAGGCAATATTCTGAGGACGACCTTGCCACAGTGCTTTCGTCAGAATTCAACAAGATCCGATGCATTACAGAGGATCATGAAACGCCATTCCACACCACTCAGAACTTTCTGTTTTGCAGTTTCAGAAAGGCTGCGTAGCATAGGGTGCAATTAAGAAAATAGTAACAATTTGATTAAGTGAGTCGGGGCTTGCCCCGACGATGCTCGCTCTAAAAAGCGAAGTCGGGGCTTGCCCCGA
>JBDHXU010000066.1:0-18989 GCA_039810905.1 Cyclobacteriaceae bacterium
AGCTGACACTTTCTGAGCGCATCGGCAGTGTAATGAGTGTCGGGCGAAGCAGAAAGGAAATTCCCACCCAAGGCAAAAAAGACCTTGACCTTCCCTTCATACATGGCTTTAATGCTGTTGACCACATCGTAACCGGGCTTTCTGGGAACCTTGAACCCATAGTCGGATTCAATCTTGTCAAGGAAGGCGGCGCCAGGCGCTTCGTTAATTCCCATGGTTCGGTCCCCCTGCACATTGCTATGACCCCTGACAGGACATACTCCGGCCCCTTCTTTACCAAGGCTGCCTTTCAGCATCAGGAGATTTACAATTTCCTTGATGGTATCCACCGCATTCTTGTGCTGCGTGAGCCCCATGGCCCAACATGCTATGATTTTTTGCCGGCTCGCCAGCAAGTCTGCAACTGTACGAATTTGATCAATCGATATTCCGCAGTTCCTGCTTAGGGCTTCCAGTGATTGTTTCTGAATATGTTCTGCAAATGCAGCATAATGCTCTGTGTGCTGATTAATGAAAGCTTGGTCAATCACAGTGGCATCAGACTCAGATCTTTCCAGCAGCAGTTTTTCAATGGCCATTAGCAGGGCCATGTCACCGTTGATCTTTACGGGCAAGAACAAATCGGTTAGGTTGACTTTAATCCCAAGGGCGCCTTTCAGCGTCTGGGGGTTATTGAATCCGATCAGTCCGGTTTCAGGCAGTGGATTAATGGCAATGATGATGGCTCCGTTTTGCTTGGCCTTCTGCAGTGCAGTCAGCATGCGAGGGTGATTGGTGCCTGGATTTTGCCCCAAAATCAGGATCACTTCCGCCTTATAAAAATCATCCAGCGTTACGCTCCCTTTGCCGGTGCCCAGGGTTTCACTGAGTGCCACCCCGCTTGATTCATGACACATGTTGGAGCAGTCGGGTAGGTTGTTGGTTCCAAACTCCCGCACAAACAACTGATAAAGGAAGGCTGCCTCATTGCTTGTTCTTCCCGAAGTGTAAAAGACAGCTTCATCGGGGCTCGCAAGCCGGTTAAGTGATACTGCTATTTTCCCAAAGGCCTCCTCCCATGAGATCGGCTGGTAATGAGTGGCTCCTGCGGGCAGGTAAACCGGTTGCGCGACGCGGCCCTTCTTTCCTATTTCGAAATCACTTAGTGCGGCAAGTTCTTCAACAGAATGGTTGGTGAAGAAAGTTGCGTCAAGTTTTTTGGTGGTAGCCTCTTCTGCCACAGCCTTGATGCCATTCTCACAAAATTCACCCAGACTGGATCGCTCCCGGTCCGGGTCAGGCCACGCGCACCCTGGGCAGTCATACCCTTCCATTTGGTTGAGGCTCTTCAGGGCTTTTATGCCTCTTCCCACACTCATTTCATTAAGAATGTGTTTAACTCCTGAAAAGACTGCGGGCATACCCGCAGCAGCTTTCTCGGGTGAGGTCAGTTTCAAACCCGTAAGTTCTTCCGGGTTCTCTTCAGGTCCTGTGAGCTTCTTGTCAGACATCTATCCTGTGAGGATGCGTGTAAACATTGTATCTGCCTTCTCTAAGAAATCCAATCAGGGTGACGCCCTCTTCGTCCGCCAATTGGATTGCCAGGCTGGAAGGTGCGCCAATGGCCGCAATGATAGGAATACCTGCCATTACAGCTTTTTGTACCAGTTCAAAACTTATCCTTCCGCTTAACAGCAAAAGGTTATCCTTCAAAGGGAGCAGGCCTTTGGCAAAAGAATGGCCGATAACTTTATCCAGGGCATTGTGACGTCCCACATCCTCACGAATCAGCGTAAGACTTCCGGCTGTATCAAATAATGCTGAAGCATGCAGCCCGCCTGTTTGATGGAATGCCCCTTGCTGCAGAAGAGCGGATGCAGGTAATTGACTCAGCACCGAAGCCCGGATCCTCAGTGGATTATCAGGGTTGCGGTATTTTGCGTACACCCTTACCGCGTCAAGAGAGGCTTTGCCGCAAATGCCACAACTGGACGTGGTATAGAAATTTCTTTCTATTTGATTTAATATGGGTATTACACCTTTTCGGAGCCCTATCTCGATGAACTGACCGGTTAGTGTATCAACATCCACTTGTTGAACGACCTCGTAGTCTGAGACTAGGCCTTCCGTAAAAAGAAAACCCAAAGCAAGTTCTTCATCATGGCCGGGAGTCCGCATGGTAATGGAGACCTTCCTCGTCTCTACTTCTGTGGTGAGACGGATTTCGAGCGGCTCCTCCACGGCGACTATATCCGTGGTGATCTCCGGATGGTCGGTCATTCTGGTAATTCGGATATCAGTAACAGAATCCATCCTGAAATTTAGTCAAATCAGGTAATTCCATGAGGGCCATTCAAAGCTTGCTGAAACTCAGCAGGGGTGTTTACACTTCTGAGTCTTTCAGGATGAGTGGCACTGAGTCGCACCGTTCTGGCTACTCTTAAGATTTGCCGGGGAGAATAATGGCCGTCCTGGAATTCACGAACCATCAAACTGAAGATTGACTTTTCATAAACGGCTGGCAACGGCTCATCCCATCCGGATGTTGCATCATGAAAACAAACTGCATCGCAGCCATTTACTTTTCCTTCAACAAGTTGATCAATTTCAGTGGTGGTCAATAAGGGATAGTCACACCCCACTGCAAGTATTGTCTCGTCCGGATAGATTCTGAATACTGAGAGCAGTCCGGAAAGCGGACCAGAAGATTCATAGTCAGGGTGATCGGCAACGACATTCTGATTCGCGTATAACGAGACATGTGATTCCTTACAACTGATGATTACCTGCTCACAGTAGGGGATGATGAGATCGTGCATTTTTAACCACATGGGCTTGCCCAGAAAGTTCAATAGACCCTTCTCAGTCCCCATGCGTGAACTCTTTCCACCTGCCAGCACGACTCCTGTCATATACCTAAGGTAGCAATTTCACTTTCAGAAGAGAGACAACTGCTCACTCTTAGCGATTTCAGGCTTGGGTGTTATTCCGGGTTTGTGCCTGATGTGATACAATTTGGTCTCCTTTTTCCGTGACGCAATAATAATTTTGGTGGGGCCGGCAACGCTTTCGAATAAGCCCTTTACCAATCGAACGGAATTGTTGTTTTCAGAAAGGTGCGACAAGAACAGGTGAGTCATGTGGGGAGGCCGGTGTTGCATGAACAGCTGAAGGGCTTCCGTATTGGACAGATGGCCTTTTCCACCCCGTATTCGTTCTTTGAGCACCTGAGGATATCCGCCGTTCTCAAGCATGTTGTCGTCGTAGTTTGACTCAAGAAAGGCTGCATGGCATTGACCGAAGTGACTTCTTATATGTTCGCATGGCCATCCGGTATCGGTGAAGATACCGACCTTGACCGTGTCGGATTGGATCACAAAACTATGCGGATCTGCCGCATCGTGGGTCTTGGGAATGGCTGTCACCGAGACACTCCCAAACTGGAAGCTTTCGTAACTGGCGAAGTGCTTCGGAAGATCCCTGGGAATTTTCAGCCTTGATTGCTGTAATGTTTCTGACGTGATGTACACCGGGAGTTCATACTTCCGTGATATGCGCTCTACCCCAGCTATGTGATCGGCATGTTCATGTGTTACGAACAGGGCCCTCACTTTTTTCATGGAAAGACCGAGCCTCTTCATTCTTCTCTCTGTCTCCCTGCAGGAAATGCCGGCATCGATCAGAACGGCGTCGTCAATGGTGCCTGCATAATAGCAATTACCGTTGCTTCCTGAATTGAGTGATGCTACGAACAATGACAAACCGAAGCCCCCTTTGGACAAGGGCCAAAGTTATCATTTAGGCTCGAGATAAATGAGCATGTGGGTAACCGGCATTAGGAAGCCTTTTTAGGCAGGAAAGAGATATCCACCCAATACCGCGTTGGATCTTCGGGGTCCACAAAGACATCAACGGTTCGCCTTTGTTCAACCAGGCTGGTAGGGTCGAACCAAATATGTTCACTTTTGAATTCCCTGAGTTGACTTCCGATTTTATCCAGTTGCTGCGCTATAATTACGTAGGGATGCCTCCCGTTTACCGTAAAAGTCGTATCGAGAAGAACGTTGGCAGGACATTTTACCCTTGTGCCTTTGCCCATATCAACCAACTCCTGTTTGATATGAGACCGCTTAAGAATGCCGGCGAAACCACCAAGACCAATGCCTCCGAAGATCAGTGCGAACATTCCTAGCAAAAGGGGTGCAAGCCAGTCATCTATAAATGATTTGGGTTCGCCCAGTTCCGGTTTGTCTTTTGGAAAATGAACATCGACCTCCAGACCTGTTGTGACATTTTGTCCCCGCTCATTGTCTCTGAACGAGTATGTCTTCCCCTTATAATTAAAGGTGATGGTCGGAAACCCGTCACTGCTCAGGGAAGTGATGGTTCCGGTTGTGACCTCCCAGGTCCTGCTTTTCATGATGGAGCGGTATGTGATAGGAACCGTAAGAGACAAACATAAGAGACCAACGATTGAGAAAACTCCAAAGAAAACCCGTAATGGATTCATACGTGTCGGATTGAATTATCCGCTACAAAATTACTTGAGAATTGCCCGGGTGTTAATGACCCAAATCGTCACTGTTTGGTGATCTGTGAAATGGCCAGGGAGTTGTATCTTTGATTTACTAACCTTCCAACCTTTGAAAAAGCTGATAGTGTGCCTGCTGGCTCCGGTGCTGTTGTCCTGTAATTCCGCTAAGGACGAAAGAGCGATGATCGGCGCTTATAGAATGCTGTCGCAGTCAATTCAAAGGGCCGGCATTGAACAGCCTCTTCCCGGTCAGACCCAGATGAAAATCTACACTTCTGATCACATGATGTACACCAATCTCAATCTGTCAGATTCAGTTGCGTCTTTCGGAGTGGCCACCTATGAGATGATAAAATCGGGAATTTCTGAACATGTGATTTACAGCGCATCTGACAGTACCGCGACTACAGTCCCTCAAACTTTTGAGCTTGCTATTGAACGGACTCCGGGAGGGTTCAGGCAGTTGATAAAGAATGCAAACAACCCTGAAGCGCAACCCTTCGACATGACTGAAGAATATGAACGTGTATCAAAGGATACCACTTCGCCGCTTGATGGTGCATGGGAGGGCATCCTTACTTACGAGATAAGAGGAAATGATACCACAATGGTGGATATCATCCAGTATAAGGCATATCAAAATGGCTATTTTATGTTCGCCCATACTTATGTGGATGCTGGGAACCGACTTCACACGGGCATGGGTTTTGGGACGTTTGAAATGACAGGTGATAACTCGACGCGCGAAACCATCCTGGCTTCCAATGTGGGGACCACCAGTCAGGAATTCAGCATTGCCATTCAATTCAATGGCCCAAATGAGTACACCCAGATTTGGTCTGCCACCGACGGGACACAGAATATAGAAGTGTACCGAAGGATGAAGAAAGATTAAACCGTTACTTCTTCCTTGGATCCTTCAGCGTAAATACCCGGGAAATATTGAAACCAAAGTGGATGTCGCCTTTCAGCCAATCGCCTGTTGTTTCAGAAATAAAGGTGCGCTCCGTCATCCCTGTTGAATTCGTGAAGTGAAATTGGAAGACGTGACCACCTGTTTCGATATCGAATCCGATAGCGAGTGAATTGACCGTCCCGTTCAGCATGTAGGAGGGAAGCTGGTAATAATATTCTGCGTTGAGGCTTATCCGTTTGCTCAGTTTGATGCGTCCGCCCACACCCAATGCGAAAACGTCATTATGATCGTTCGGAGATTCAGCAAGGTTATAATGAACTATGGTTGGCATAAGTTGCATGGAGAACCCTTCACTGAATTTTCTTGCGATAAGAAGCTGCCCGCTATAATAGAGCCTTGAAGAGAAGTAGTTCACTCTGGTAGGATCTGCGAAGGGCCCTGTTTTGATCATCATGGACGCCAGGGCGGTGACTGTCACCGGCATTTTTTCTTTGGCTTGCCGTAGTACCTTAAACTTGGCGAAGGCGTCCACTTGTTTTTGGTAGGAACTTCTTCCGGCGCCGATCATGAGCCGGTTGCTAATCCCATAGTCCGCTCCAATCCGGGTCCACGCCTGATCCAGTCCAAAGAGTTCATTGGGTCCGGAGTTCAGGTAGCCGAAGCGGTGTGATATCCTGACATCCAATACGCCAGCGCCAAGTGTTTCAATGCTATGGCCGTTGATCAGCCTCGTGGTTTTAAAAGTAGCGGTGGTATAGTCAGGCTCTGCATTCTTCTTCGATTCCTCATCCAGCATGTTGAGCAGGTCTTGTCCAAATGATTGATGAAAAGCCGCGGCACAGATGATGAATGATATGGACCGAATAAGCTTATTTGGATTTAGGTTCATAATGGCAATTGATGGATACGTCGATGACTTCAGCAATTTTTTCAATGACGATGGTCGGAATCTTGATGCCGTAATCGTCAGGCTTGATCTGGAATGCCGCGGTTGCTTCAATTTTACCCTTTTCCACATTGAGCGAACCGGGCACCGTTACACGTTTAGTAACACCATGAATTGTAAGATCGCCGGTAACGGTAACGTTGTACTTGCCGTCCTTGTCAAAATGAACCTCCTGCAGCTTATCGATCTTTCCGCTGAATGTTGACTTTGGGAATTTTTCCGACTCCATGTAATTCTCATTGAAATGTTCCTCCATCAGGGACCGCTCAAAGTGAAAGGCCTTGACCGATAGGGAGAAAGCCATATCACCTTTCTCCGTATTCAGTGCGCTGAAGACTTCGTTGTTTACGGCATCAATATTCTCGAGTGGTGTTTTGGAGAAAAAGCTGATTTTGCCGTTGCGGGTCATGTAGACCGGTTGTGACAGTGATTCAAGGGCCGATACCAGCAGGAGCGCCAGCAGCAGCGTGGGGTAGTGTTTCATGATTATTTAGGTCAGTAGAATTCTTCTCAGTTGTTCGGGGCCCCTGCTTCTATCCATTTCTGAATCAAGCCAACTTTACAAGAGCTAAGTTTATTTCCGTTTTTTGGCATGGGGGAATAACCTGATGCCCATTGCACACTTCCTAGCAATTGCCCGTTGTCGGCGTAGCGCTTAACCGAGGTGTAGGTATCCAGGGGTATGCCTCCCGATGCAAAAGTTCCTGAATGACAGCTCAGGCAATATTGACTGAGAATGGGGACTATATCCTTCGAATAGCTGACAGTTGTGACCGGTGTGCATCCCGTGTCAGGATAAAGTACGGACTCTACGTCGTAGAAGCAGCCTGTGAGAAGTATCAGTGCTGCCGGAAGTAGCTTGCTGAGTTTCATATCAGTTGTTAAGTGCTCCTGCAGCGACCCACTTTTTGATTTGTTTGATCTGGCAGTCTGAAAGCTTGCCTCCCTTTGGCATAGGAGAGTAGCCACTGATTTGAGTAATGCTTCCAATAAGCCTGTTGGCCGTTACGGTGGCTTTTACTCCCGCATAAGTGCTAAGTGTGTAGTTGCCGCCGGCAGACGCAGGATTGTGGCAACCCACACAGTAGTTCGTCATGAGTGGTGCGATTGTTTTGGCGTATGTGAACTGGGTGGTATCACAGCTGCAATTGCATTTGATCGTATTTTTAGCGCCTTGATTGATCCATTTGGCAATAGAGTCTTTCTGCGCTGTGGTCAATTGCGCATTGGGTGCAGGGGGCATTTGATCCTCGCCAGTAAGACTGAGTACCCTGTACAACTTGCTGGTTGAGGCATTGCCAGGAGTAATGCCCTTGCGAATGATAGTGTTGTAAGTCGACAAGTTATAATCGGTATTTGTATTTGCATCATGACATCCCGATTTGGCGCAGGCGGAAACGAATATGGGCAGCACGCTGCTTTCGAAACACACTCCCTGATACACGCAATTGGGCGTGGTCCCGCCGTACGTATTGCCAGGATTCACCTCTGTAGGCGGGGCTGTAACAGGGAATGGGTCATGGACACAGGCATAAAGGACGGCCATCATCAATGCCGACATTGCGACTTTCTTTCCGGGAAAAAGGAACTTCTTGAATTGAATCATCTTCTGTTGTTTGTTGAATGAAACCTGGCAACCACTTGTCATCTCCAGGCTACCGCTCTGTCCACAGAGCACATACCATCCAACTTCACAGAAACTATGCCAAATACCTTGCTAATTACCACTCCTGTTTCGTTTGATTAGTTCAGGCAAGTAATCAAAACGTAACCAGTTCAATAACCATTTCTTCGGCAGAGGTCGGCAATTGAGAGATGAATCACCTCATCGGCCGTTAAGTCTACATGAAGGGTGAGATTAAAAGGGTCCAGGGCTTGGTAAAAACGAGTCTTTAAATAGAAGATATTTTAGTCCGAATACCCAGTAGAGTTATAGAGATTGAATTCTGCTGATGATTCTGCCATATTCGTCCGCTGAGTTTTTGGCTGCAGGCTTTCCTGCGTAAACGTCGAGGCACCACGAGGCTGACTTATTGTCGGGTGCTCGTTGTTTCCAGTTATTGAGCAGCTCCAATCCCTTTTGTTCCTGGCCCAATTTCCTGTAGCAGAACGCGGTTATCAGAAGGGGAACCCCGTCTGGCTGCGGGGCTGCGGTGATTTTGCTGAAAATTGCAGTTGCCTCCTTATCTTTCTTCCGGGCATGGAGGATCAGACCTTCCACATAGTTTTCAAGTCTCTCATCCCGATCCTCCGGATAAGGCTGGCCCACGCCTAGTTGAGGGGGATAGAGCTTTGCAGCAGATACTGCAGTCATGGCCTCGCTGTATTTTCCGGCATGGTAGGCTTCAATGGCAGATGTCAAATGTGCTTCATGGTACATCTGGCGACTTTCGGTAGCCCCTTCAAATGGAAGAACATATGTTTTGCTCAGGACCTTCAGGCACTCCTTATTTTTCCCGTTCAGGAGCAACACACGCGCATGGAGTGTCTGCATTCTGAAATCTGAACGGAATTGCGCGTAATATCGGGTTGATACATCAAGTGCTTTTTTTAGATCGCCCATCTCCAAACTATTTGCGATCATCTGTTTACCGTACCGCCACTGTTGAGGGTCAAGAGAGGCGGCCTTCTCAAGATCCGGAAAGGACGTTGACTTGATCATGCCCGCACGGAACGCATAGAATGCAGGAAAGTCCGGCTGATTGCCGCAGCTGGCTAGCAAGGATGTTGCGGATTCATAATTTCTGTGACCTGCCTGCAGAAGTGCAAGGAAATATTTGGGCTTCCAATGCCGGGTTTGTTCAACGGCCCACTGAAATACTGGTATGCTCTCGGATCTGAAGGGGAAAACGAATTCAACAGTCTGCGCATTGGCGGTCTCAAGGGTAGGAGCAAAAGCCGGCTCTCCGGTTTTCATTTGCAGCCACGCCATCCAATAGAATACTTCTGCGTTGGGCTTTGACGCTGCCTTTAGAATTTCTAGTGCATCCTTCCACAATTGAAGACTTGAATAAAGACCGGCAAGTTGCAGATAACTCTCCAGCGGCATTTCATTTCTGATCATCGAAGTAAATTCTTTTGCATGCTGATCTGAGGGCACGGCGAGAAATTCTTCTGCCCTTGCAAAATGATTTAAGGGATTGAGTCCCTTAATTGCCTGTAGGGTTGTTTTCCATTCCGGGTTCCCAGTAACGCGCTGTAGAATGGCCAGCCCCTGAAGGGTTTCAATATTTTTTCCATTTGCATCGAGCGACTTACGCATATATTTTTCGGCGTTTGGATAATCTTCTTCCCGGAAATAGGAGCGGCCAAGTTCCAGATAGGAAGCAGATCTGAATTCCGGATTGGCAGAAGCAATATCAAAACCGTCCCTGGCGTCAATGACTCTGCCCAATCTGGATTGAATCAGACCATAATTATAGTTTGCAGCCGCATCGTACGTATCAATGCTGAGAGCCAGTCTCGCGTATGACAGGGCTTTCTCGTCATTGTAGTTCCTGAAATGGAGGGAAGCCAATTCAATCAGGGCAGGGAGGAAGTGCGGATCTTTGTTGATACAGGCCTCAAGCATGGTCATGGCAGCCTCATATTCCCTCGCGCGGATATGTTCTTTTCCTTTGACGTATAACCCCTGCGCACTTTCCCAGTTAAAATCTCTAGGGGTCTCCAGTGGGCGCTGAAGTTTGCCGTATGCAGTGTCGGCATGATATTCAAACTTCTTTCCGCCAAGAGATATGATAATTGATTTCAGATCTCCGGTGAAGGCAATGGAGTCTTTGTAAATCTTCAAGGTCTTAAGGTCAAGATTCTTTTTGTAAAGAACCTGGGTTCCAGACTTCACGGTCCATTGCTCCTTCAGATCCTGCGTTGGTGAAAAGAACCATAAAAGCTTACCCTGATGGTAGGAAAGGTTCAGCGCGCCGAAGGGATTTGCCTTGACAATCCCTCGGGTGTTACCCACGGGGAACCAGTACTCTGTCCATTCATCTGTTGCATAGGGCGCAAATCCTCTGTGTTTGAAGGGAGTGAGCGTACTTTCACCTGCTGTCTGATTGAACAGTCGTCCGGACTGTATCTCCACATATTGACCGTCTGTATCGCTGAGCAACTTTTCCCATATCATCCCCTGAGGCGAAAGTCCCCATATCCAGATTTTCTTGCCTGGCTTTTCGTCGTGACTTGCAAACCGTGCCATTCCGAAATGCTCCTTGTGATAATACGCTCCAAAAAAATCGGCATAGGTTCCGAATACATGATAGGATTTGTAGGAGCCGAAATTATTCTGATCATAGATGGAGAGATTCTTGCCATTCTTATCATGCATAGGCCACGCATGGTGATCACCTCCGTGTCCGAGATATTGATACCCGGGATATGCAAACTGCAGACCTCCTTGTGCAGGCATTCCCACGTTCATCCAAGTGTAATAAGGCTGCTCCAGCGGGGTTCCGTTGTGCCAGAAGGATCGGGTGGTGAAGTAAGCTTTGTCCCTGGGTAGATTGATCTCGATAGTCCAATAGGTACGGGTGAGCAGATCCAGCGTTCCGATGAAGCAACTCACACTGCCGTCATCATTTTGTCTCGTCAGATAATCCACTGGGGTGGCGGTATTGGGCGTATGACCAATGATACCGTAGTTGGGCTCTATGCCTCCGCTGGTCCAGGGTCCGCGCATGGCAATGTCTCGGAACTTGACAACATGGTTGTAGTAAACAAATGATTTGCCTGAAGTCTTGTCGATGGCGGCCCAAATCTTCCCGCCAATTTCCGGAAGAATCATGACACGGATGAATTCATTTTCCAGTTCTACTACTTTCCACTCTTTGTCCACCGGATCATTGGTGTAGCCATCAAACCGGAAGTAGGGATATATCATACCGGTTCTTGCCACAGGATCCGGATCAGAAAACGGGTAGGTTCTGAAAGTCCGTACATTCTCTTTTACGGTGGCTGCCGGATGCTGAGCAAAGACCAGCGTCGAAACCAAAATAAATGAATTCAGAAGCAATGCTTTCATACCAGTTGTGTAAATGCGAAAAACCGACTTGATTCTAAAAATACGCAACCCCGTTGGCGAGGCAATTATTATCTTTCAATGTAGTCAAGATCTTTTCCGAAAGTTTCTTTTGTGTAATAGACTGAAAGGATACCAGCGAGCAGGACTACCGCGCCGGTCATCCAAGCTGCATTAAGATAGTTGTCTATCATCGAAGGACTTCTCAAAAACTGGAATACCAGGAGTATTATGGGCAGACAACCCCTTACAAGGTTGGGAATGGAGATGGCAGCCGTAGCGCGGAGGTTGGTGCCGAATTGCTCAGCACTCATGGTAATATAAAGCACGGAAATTCCGGAGCCGAACCCTAACCCCATGCAGAGCAGGTACATGTTGAATGCATTGCCACCACCGCGCAGTGCAAAGAAAAGGGTGATGAAGACGATGGTGATGCCATAGAAGATATAAAGCGTCTTCTTCCGGCTCCCCAGCCAATTGCTGAGAAAGCCGGCACTCATGTCGCCCAACGCAAGGGCAACGTATTGCAGCATGAGTGCCTTGGGCTGGTCAAAGCCGGTGATGCCGAACTGCTTGGCGAATTCATCAGAAAAGCTTATTAACACACCTATTATATACCATACCGGAAGACCGATGATAATAGAGCGAAAGTATCGCAGCAGCCTTTCTCTGCTCTTGAAGAACATGAGAAAGTCTCCGAAGGGCACGCCCTGTTCCCGGGCAGTGTCGTACATGCTGCTTTCCAATACGCCCACACGCAGAAATAGCAGAGCGAGCCCCATGCCCCCGCCGATAAAATAGCAAAGACGCCAGTCTGAAGTAAGGGCATGTACAAAGTAAGCTGTGATAGTCCCCATAACACCGCTCGTGGTGATGATGGCTGATGCAATGCCCCGCTTTTCTTTTGGTAGCATTTCACTTGTGAGCGTAATACTTGCCCCAAGTTCGCCGGCCAGACCCAAGCCGGCGACGAAACGAAACAGGGTGTATTGTGATACATCTGTAACCAACCCGTTGGCTATCGTCGCCAGGGAGTATAATAGGATGGAACCAAACAACACGCTCTTCCTTCCTTTCTTGTCTCCAAGCATTCCCCAGAGAATGCCGCCAATGGTGAGCCCTATCATCTGCCAGCTCAGAACATTCTCCCCCAGGGTCTTCATGGCATCTTCCGCCACACCCAGGTCGGCAAAGCTTGCCCTTCGTACAATATTGAAAAGCAGGAGGTCGTAGATGTCTACAAAAAAACCAAGCGCCCCCACAATCACGGGCAAGGAAAAAATTGAATAACTTCTGACGGAATTCAAGTGGCTGAATTGTATGCTCTTATTCTTTCTTTTGTCATTCAGCGTGTCGCCTCGAATCTGTATATGCCGGAACCGACCTGCACCTTTACGTAAGATCCTTCCACAGCTGGGTTCATTACCTTCATTCCGTTGATCGGCTTTCCACCTTCCTTAACTGATTCGATCCTGCCCGATGGTATGTAGATAGCCGCCGTGGTGTTGGCGGGAATTTCCACATCGAGGCCGATCGACTCATCTGTTGTCTTCCACGAAGACCGAATCTTGCCATAGGGGCTGTCCAATTCGGAAGAAGCAGAACTGAGTTGTTTCCCCAATATGGGTTTGATGATTATAGACTTATAACCAGGTAACTTTTCATCCGTATCCAAACCGGTAACAGCACGATATATCCAGTCCCCAATGGCACCATATGCGTAGTGATTAAAAGAGTTCATCCCAGGTGTCTGGAAGGTGCCATCTGGCTTGATGCCGTCCCATCTTTCCCAGATGGTGGTGGCACCCATTTTTACAGGATACAGCCAGGAGGGATAACTTTCCTGCATGAGGAGCGTGTAGGCGAGGTCACTATATCCGAAACGACTCAATACATGGCACAAATACGGGGTGCCGAGAAATCCGGTGGTCAGATGATTTTCATAACTCTGGATGTTTTCTGCCAACTTCCTGGCCGCATCCGCTCTCATACTCTCCGGAAGCACGTCGAAATTAAGCGCCAGTACATATGCGGTCTGCGTTCCCGACACGAGTTTTCCATTTGGAGTGACGTACTCTTTCATGAATGCGTCCTTCACATCTCTGAGGAGCGAAGTGTAACGGTCAACATCCTGAGTTCTGCCCAATACCTTCGCGGTTTTTACGACGAGATCCACAGAATGAGCAAAGAAACACTGGGCGATAAGATATTTATCTGTTACAGCTGAGCGACCGTCGTTGTCATCAAAGGGCCTGTAGAACAACCAGTCGCCAAAGTGAAAGCCTTTGTTCCATAAATGATGGGTGCTATTCCCATCCATGTACCCCACCCAGGCCTTCATACTTTCATACTGATTCTCAAGCACCTTCTTGTCGCCATAAGCTAGGTACATGTTCCAGGGTATGATGGTGGCCGCATCTGCCCAGCCTGTGGATCCCACTGCACCGGGACCAAGTACATTGGGTACAACAAACGGAATACTTCCGTTTACCTGATCGGCCTCCACATCTTTCAGCCACTTCATGAAGAAATTGTGAACATCGTAGTTGAAGGCGGCTGTGCGGGAAAACGCCTGTGCATCGCCCGTCCAACCAAGACGTTCATCTCTTTGTGGACAGTCGGTGGGGACGTCAAGAAAATTGCCCCTTTGTCCCCATTGGATGTTGTGCTGAAGTTGGTTGATCAGAGGATGCGAACTTGTGAATACCCCTGTTGGCCGCATGTCTGAATACAAAGCGACGGCGGTAAAATTCTCCGGTTTAATCTCTCCGGGGAAATCTTCAACTTTAACATAGCGGAACCCTTGAAAGGTGAAATGAGGTTCAAATAACTCTTCGCCGCCCCCTTTCAGTATATATTGATTCTTTTGTTTCGCCGGACGCAAATTCTCAGTATAGAAATTTCCCTCCTTGTCCAGTACTTCTGCATGATAAAGGGTAATCCGGTCACCTGCGTTTCCCCGAATCTTCACCTGTACCCAACCCACGAGGTTTTGACCAAAGTCCAATACTTTTTCGCCCTTCGGCGTAGTGATCATTTTCTTTACAGAAAAAGTCTCATGTTTTCTGATGGGCTCATTGTAAGTCGAAATCAGGTTATCAAGCGGATCATTGGTGACTTCCACCGGTGTCCAGTTATGGTCATCGTACCCGACTGTGTTCCATCCATTCTTTTCCAGACGGGCGTCAATGGTTTCACCATGATAGATTTCTGAAGCCAGTACGCTGCCTGTGGCATTTTTCCAGGATCCGTCGGATACAATGAGATCATGGCTCCCGTCTGAATAAGCGATATCGAGTTGGAAGAGTAAGCCAAGTTTTTTGCCATAGTAGTCATGCTGCCCGTCAAAACCGATGAAGCCCCTGTACCAGCCGCTTCCCAACATGACACCCACAACATTGTTGCCTTGTGAGACCAGAGGTGTCACATCATAGACCTGGTATTGCAGTCTTTTATTGTAGCTCGTCCAGCCGGGAGACAGATAGGCATCTCCGATTCGTTTGCCGTTAAGGAAAGCTTCGTACATACCGTGAGCTGTGATATAGGCTGTGGCAGAGGTTACTTTCTTACTGGTTGAAAAGGCTTTTCTCATCAGAGGGCTGGGCCGGTTATCCTTGTCTTCCGGAGTGGTGGGTGCAGTCCATTGGGCTTTCCAATCGGACTTTTGAAGAAGGCCCATTTGAAAGTTCTGCGCGCTGCTCCAGGCACTTGCCTTCGCCTGATCATCCCAAACCCGGACTTGCCAGTAATATTTCTTGCCAGATTGCAATGGCTTACCGGAATAGGCAACGAATGTTGATTGATCAGAAGATACCTTACCGCTATTCCACTGCTCGGCTTTACTGAGCCCGGCTATTGTACCACTGACCCTTATTTCATAAGCGGTCTGTAATACATTTCGTCTGTCGGCCAGCAACTGCCAGCTGAACCTGGGCTGAGCTTCCGTGATTCCGATGGGGTTCTGAAGGTTTTCGGTTCTGATTGCATCCAGACGTACTTGCGACTGGGCTTGAAGCGTCAGAAACAGGAGCGATGCCAAGATGAGTTTTTTCATAGGGTTGAAGGTAGGGCTTATAAGTAAGCAATGTTGACGGGAAAGATCAAATGGATTCTTAAATATCAAACCAACAGGAGCAGTGTTTTCGATGACGCCGATCCAATCAGCAGAATGAAACCTGAAAATCCACCAATCAAATATTACCTTTCGTCTATGCAGGTATTTCTGGGCATTATTTTTCATTTCATCGGTGGATTTGCCTCAGGCAGTTTCTACATCCCATTCAGAAAAGTAAAAGGATGGTCATGGGAAACCTACTGGGTGATCGGCGGCCTCTTTTCGTGGCTTATCGTGCCACCGCTCGCTGCCTGGCTTACACTGCCCGGCTTTCAGGAAATCGTTTCAGCCGCAGACACACGTACCATCCAATTCACTATTCTGTTCGGAGTGCTGTGGGGAATAGGCGGACTTACCTATGGACTGGGGGTTCGATATCTTGGTATGTCTTTGGGCAATTCCGTTGTACTGGGATTTTGCTCGGCCTTTGGTGCAATCGTGCCGTCCGTATACTATGCCATCGTTCCGACCAGTGGCAAGACATCCATTATAGACATGTTCGGATCGGGATGGGGACAGGTTGTGCTGCTCGGTGTGGCCATTTGTCTCTTTGGAATCTATTTGTGCGGAGTTGCAGGCATGAGAAAAGAGAAAGAACTCCCCGATCAGACAAAGAAGGCCACGGTTGCGGAATTCAACCTGATGAAGGGGCTCTTCGTTGCTGTCACTTCGGGTATCCTGAGTTCCTGTTTCAATTTTGGCATTGAGGCCGGCAAGCCTATGGCGGAGCACGCAGTTGGTATGGGACTCAATCCCCTGTATCAAAATAATGTTACCTATGTTGTTCTGCTGTGGGGTGGACTGGCCACCAACCTGGTCTGGTGTTTCATTCTGCATATGAGAAATCGTTCCTGGCCTGACTATATTAATGGTACGGCGCCTTTGGCAGGAAACTACTTCTTTTCAGCTGTCGCCGGAACAACATGGTTCCTTCAATTTTTTTTCTATGGAATGGGCGAGAGTAAATTGGGCAATGGTGCAAGTTCCTGGATTCTTCATATGGCCTTTATCATCCTTGTTGCAAATGGCTGGGGAATGATTTTGAGGGAGTGGCGGGGTGTGACCAGAAGAACAAAGTGGACCATTGTGGCGGGTATCGCTGCAATTCTATTGTCTGTGCTTGTGGTTGGTTATGGAAATGCAATCAAGATGAGTTGAATCTACTATCATGAACAGAAGTTATCAACATGTAAGTTATCTGTGGGATGAACATGAAGCTGAAAAGCTGAAAGGTGATGAAGTGGCATTGCTGGTCTACCGGTCCAACCTGCTTGGCGCGGACTTGCGGCTGACCAACTACGGCGGGGGAAATACCTCGTGCAAAGCGATGGCAAAGGATCCCGTCATGGGCCAATCCGTTGAGGTCATGTGGGTGAAGGGATCGGGCGGTGATTTGGGTACGATGCGAAGGGACGGACTTGCCGCGCTATATGTTGACCGATTGAGGTCACTGGAGAAGGTATATCAGGGAATTGATCATGAGGATGAAATGGTTTCCCTTTTCAATCACTGCATCTATGATTTGGCCTCTCGCGCTCCGTCGATTGATACCCCACTCCATGCATTCCTTCCTTTCCGGCATATAGATCATCTCCATCCAGACGCAGCGATTGCCATTGCGGCCTCAAAAGATGGAAAACATATTACTCAGGAATTGTTTGAAGGCACGATCGGCTGGGTAGACTGGCAGCGACCTGGTTTTGATTTGGGACTCAAACTACGTTCATGTCTTGAGGCAAACCCTGGCATCAGAGGTATCATGCTGGGTTCACATGGATTGTTCACATGGGGTGAAACCGCTTATGAATGTTACGTTAATACGCTTGACGTTATTGAAAAGTGCGCTCACTTTATTCAACAAAAGTCATTGGCGAAAATATCTGTATTTGGCGGGGGAGAAGTCACGGTATTACCCCAGGATGCGAGGGCCCTTCAAGCATCGGCATTGATGCCCATCCTGAGAGGTCTTTGTTCCGGGGCAACCAGGATGATCGGACATTTCTCAGAAGACGAGCGCGTTCTCGAGTTCGTCAATTCCAAAGATCTCAAGAGGCTTGCACCTATGGGCACAAGTTGCCCCGACCATTTTTTGCGCACCAAGATCAGGCCCATGGTTCTGCCTCTGAAAGCAGATGAGCCACTTACGGATACCTCAGCCATCAGGACAAAACTGGAGCCTGTATTTCAGGCATATCGACAGATGTACCTGGAGTATTATGAGCGTTGCAAGCATAAAGACAGCCCGGCGATGCGTGATTCGAACCCCGTTGTGATACTCTATCCGGGGGTTGGCATGTTTACGTTCGCAAAAGACAAGCAGACGGCGAGAATTGCATCAGAGTTTTATATCAACGCCATAAATGTGATGCGCGGAGCGGAAGCCATCTCCTCCTACACGGCTCTGCCAGAACAAGAAGCATTTAATATAGAGTACTGGCTGCTTGAAGAGGCCAAGTTGCAAAGACTCCCCAGGCCTAGACCATTGGCAGGCAGAATTGCACTGGTGACCGGAAGCGCCGGTGGCATAGGCAAGGCGATAGCCATGAAATTTGCAGAGCAGGGTGCCTGTGTAGTTCTGAATGACAATGATCGTGATCGGCTTGCCAGGGCATCGGAACAGTTCAACTCAAAATTCGGAAAGGATAGCTTTATCAGTTGCCTGCTTGACGTGACCAACTCAGCCGACATTAACAATGCAGTAAGCGCGGCATGCCTGGGCTTTGGCGGAATTGACATCATAGTGAACAACGCTGGGATTTCCATCTCCAAGTCCATGACCGATCACACTGAAAAGGACTGGGATCTCTTGTACGATATCCTTGTGAAAGGGCAGTTCCTGGTATCTCAGGCCGGCATCCAGGTCATGCGTAAGCAGCAAATGGGAGGGGACATTATTAATATAGTCAGCAAGAATGCCCTTGTCTCCGGACCAAACAATGCAGGTTATGGATCAGCAAAGGCCGCTCAGCTTCATCTCACCAGGCTCAATGCTGCAGAACTGGGTCCGGACAAGATCAGAGTCAATGCCATTAACCCTGACGCAGTAATCGCCGACAGCAAAATCTGGGCTGGGGCCTGGGCTGAAGGCAGGGCCAAAGCCTATGGCGTCAAAGTGGAGGATTTGCCTGCTTTCTATGCCAGCCGGACATTATTAAATGAAATCATTCTGCCTGAAGACATTGCCAATGCCTGCTTGGCTTTGGTTGGAGGTTTGTTGAACAAGTCAACAGGAAATGTCCTCAACGTGGATGGTGGTATTGCAGCAGCTTTTGTAAGGTGATGTATGGTTCGTCTCGCATTCAAAATGAAACTGTTTCCCGGAATGGAAGCAGAGTACCGTAAAAGACACGATGAGATCTGGCCAGAACTGAAAAGTCTTTTGAAGGATAAGGGCATCGAAGACTATTCAATCTTCCTGGATGAGAAGACCGGTGATCTGATTGGTGTTCTCAAAGTAGAAGAACCCCGGGCGATGGAGTCTTTGCC
>JBDHXU010000067.1:0-18774 GCA_039810905.1 Cyclobacteriaceae bacterium
AATCATGCAAAACCTTCCCGACCTGAGTCAGGCCGTTCCGGAAAAAAAGGAGAGGACGAAGACGCGCTGAAATTCAACTTTCTCTACTACATGCTGCAGAAATTCAAGATGTCTGATCTGATCGATCAGTAGGTTATTATTACGGAACTTCCTTCCCGGTTACCCATTGTAGCATTTCGAACCAGTCCTGGAGATCCAGCATGGTATCAATGGATTTCGATGCTTCTCTTATTCTTTCGGGCTGCGTGGTGCCGATGATCGGAAAGATTTGCGAAGGATGACGAAGGAGCCACGCAAGCAACATCTGGCTGTAGGTCAGATTATACTTTGCCGCTTTGTTGAAAAGCATCCTTTCATCTACGGGCAGGATTTTTCCTCCTCCCAGCGGAGACCAGGCCATGGGAGCCACACCCATTTCCATTAGAAAATCGAGCTCTCCGTTAAACAAGGGCTCGACTTTCATGAGACTTATCTCGATTTGGTTAGTGACCAGCGGGAAGGATAGATGCCGCTGCAACATCCTGTATTGTGAAGGCGTGAAGTTGGACACACCGAAGTGAAGAACTTTTCCAGCGTCTTTCAGTTTAGTGAAGGCTTCAGCTACTTCGTTGGGGTTCAGCAAAGGATCGGCACGGTGAATCAGCAGCAGATCGATCCGGTCTGTGCCGAGCATCTGCAGTGAATTTTCAACGGACCAGATGATATGCGCTTTTGAAGTATCATAGTGCTTGATCCATGTGGCGGGTCTTTTCTTGCTGGGGAATTTGATGCCACATTTTGTTATGAGTTCCATCCGGTTGCGGAGGGATGGGTCTTTCCTGATTACGCCGCCAAACCGCTCTTCATTACTGTGATCACCATAGATGTCGGCATGATCAAATGAAGTAATACCACCATCCAGGGCTGAATAAATAAGCCGGGAGATGGTTTCCCCCGAAACAACGTGCCAGCGCCACGCACCTACTACAATGCGTGAGAAAGTGGGGCCGGCATGATGCAGTGGTTGACGAATCATCAGGTGCCCTGGTGCTGATAGCACTTGCCGTTCTTGTTGGAGGTCAACCGTTTGCAGCGAGTGCCGTCAGATGTCTTGCCAGTGCACTGTGCGGTCTTGTCTTTGAAGTGTTCTTCCGGCTTGCACACCCCGCATGGAGTCTTGCCGGCTTTTTTGGCGGCAGCAAGCGTCATGTCTTTGGCATCACCGGACATCTTGCAGTCTGCTGTGTGATATTTCTCACCTTTTTCGGAGGCATAAACGGTCTGACTGTAGCCCTTCACAGCCAGGCCAAGAAAGAGGACGATTGTCCAGAATAGAACTTTTTTCATGAGGTGCGATTGTTTAGTTGTCAGCTAAATTCTGACTTTCCCTTGAAATTTAAAATCAAATTATGATGAGTCGCAGAATGACTAACGAAGCAGTGCCCCCTTGAGTCTGAGGAGTTCGATTTCTGAGACTTTCGTGTTGTATCGGGCGGCAATCAGCCTGTTATAAGCGTCTGCCAGGCTTTGTTGCGCAGTGCGGAGTTCAATAAAGGTGTTAATGCCTCTTTTGAATCCCTCAAGCATGATGGTAACATTTTCACGTGCAAGAAGTATAGTCTCTTCTTCTATGATAAGGGTCCTTCGTGCATTATCATAATTGACGAATGCATTTTTGACACCTACCAGCATAAGGGTACGTTGTTGTTCATATATGATCTTCTGCCTGTCCAAATTGATCTTGGCAGCGCTGATCTGACGCGTTACGTTCATTCCGTTCAAAATGGGCACCGTCATCGAAACACCCAAATTGTAACCCTGGCTTTTGGTGAATTTCTGTGAAGCCGGGTTGATCTGAAGTTCGTTCTGCGTCTGGTTATAGTTATATGCAGAAACCAGGTTGATTACGGGTGACCTTAAAGCGCGGCTTTCATGAAGGGCGGCTTCAAAGACTTCTATATTCTTCCTTACAGATGCAAGCTGCATGTTGGTATTCTCTATATCGGTTGTGATCTCATCCAGGGAGAGTCCAAGATTGAGGGGAATCGTATCGGATACATCATAGACTTCAGGCAATGACATGGCCAGGCTCCCGTTCATCTGGTCTTTAAGCTGCTGGATAAGCGTTTTTTGTGCAAGTACGGAAGTGCGTATGGCATTGAGGTCGATTCTGGCCTGAAGCAATTCCGGTTTGCCTCCCGTTCCGACCTGTAATTTTCGCTCGGCCAGTTTCACACGTTCCTCACTTACCGACTGAAGTTCGCCCAAGGCCTCCAACTGCTGTTTCTGCCTGGCGATGTTATAATAAGTCGTCATGATGGCAGCCACTGTATTCATCATCTGGTTTCGCACATTAATCTCTCCAAGTGCTGCCAGTTCGGTGAGTCGTTTGCGGGTAGCGAACATTTTGGTTCCGTCAAAGAGAGTCCAGACCAATTGAGCCGAACCCTGAGTATTGGTGGATTTCACGCCTTCACGCACCGTTTCTATATCAGAGAACGTGATGTTTCGGGTGTTATTATTGTTGGTTATATATTGCCCGGTTGCATTGAGCGTCGGGAGAAACAATCCGAAAGCGTAACGACGATCATTCCCGACAAGAGACGAAGTGTTCTTAAAAAGCTGAACATCATAGTTCATCTTGATGGCTGCCGCCACTACTTCTTCCACTTCAACTGATGGCTGTGCCGTTGCCGTCAGCCCAATCAGATAGTAAAACAGGACGATGGAAAGGTGGTTAATGAACTTCATAAGCAAGTTCCTTTTGCGGTTCCGCCACCGGGGTCCCATAGTTAATGTGCTTCCTCTCTTTTGAGAGATAAGTATACATGGCAGGAATGACGAAAAGGGTAAGAACAAGTGAGAACAATATTCCGCCTACTATTACGATACCAAGCGGTATCCTGCTGGTGGAAGCATCTCCAAGCGACAAGGCTAGCGGGAGTGAGCCCAAGGCCATGGCGAGACTGGTCATCAAAATGGGACGTAGTCTGAGCCGGCTGGCTTCCAGCACTGCGTCAATCTTGTTGAGGCCTTCCTCCCGTTTTTTGTTTGCGAATTCAACAATGAGGATTCCATTTTTCGTTACAAGACCAATCAACATAATCATCCCGATCTCGCTGAAAATATTGAGCGTTTGCTTAAAGACAAATAGCGACAGAAAAGCGCCAAAGATGGCCAGGGGTACGGTGAACATGATAATCAGCGGATCCACAAAACTTTCAAATTGCGCTGCCAGGATTAGGTAGATGAGTACCAAGGCAAGAATAAAGGCGAAGGAGGTATTGCCAGAGCTCTCAGCAAAGTCACGGGAAGATCCTGCAAGCGAAGTATTAAAAGTGTCATCCAGCACCTTATCTGCGATGTCACGCATGGCATTTATTCCGTCGCCGATGGTTTTGCCTGGTGCAAGGCCCGCAGAAATGGTTGCAGACTTAAAGCGGTTAAAGTGATAGAGGGAAGGAGGCGTTGTGGATTCTTCGAGGGTTACCACATTGTCAATAGACACGAGTTCTCCTGATGATGTCCTCACGTAAAGCCGCTTCAGATCGTCAGGATCATCCCTATCCATCCTGGTAACTTGCCCGATGACCTGATATTGCTTCCCTTCTTTGGTGAAATAGCCAAATCGAAGATTACTGTAGGCAAGTTGCAAAGTCTGAGAGATATCCTGAACGCTGATGCCAAGTTGAGTGGCTTTGAGACGGTTAATCTTGACCAATAGTTCCGGCTTGTTGAATTTCAGATCCACATCGACACTCTGCAAAACAGGATTGTCCTGGGCCATCTGCATGAATTTGGGTATCACTGACTTCAACTTTTCAAAGTCGTTGTTCTGGATAACAAACTGCACCGGTTGTCCACCGCGGCGGTTCACTGCGATGGTTTGCTCCTGGGTGATGAATACTCTTCCTTCTGAAAATAGAGGGAGGTATTTATTGAGATCATCAACGATTTGCTGCTGAGAGCGGTTTCTGTCCTTCCTGTCAACGAGATTGACCCTCACGGATCCGGTGTTGGGTGAGCCGCTGGCACCGCCAAATGCAGGAGCGGTATTAGAAATGACCGTCCTGATTTCTGGGACGGAATCCATGACGAACTGCGTGAGCCTTTCCACATATTTATCCATGAAATCGTAGGAGGTTCCCTCTGGTGCAATGGGATTGAGCCGGAGTTGATTGCGGTCTTCCAGTGGCGCCAGTTCCTGCTGGATGCTGGTGCCGATGAAGTAGGTTCCTGTCAAACACACGGCAACGATCACCAACGCGAACCACCTTACTTTCATAAAGCGTCCAAGGGTGTGTTTATAAAAATTCTCCATCCCAATGAAGAAAGGTTCCGTAACATGGTAGAACCAGGAATGGCTGTGGTTTGAGCGTGTGAGTTTTACACTTAAGACCGGAGTCAATGTGAGCGAAACGAATGAGGAGATGAGTACGGCGCCGGCGACTACAATCCCGAATTCGCGGAAAAGCCGGCCAACAAATCCTGGAAGGAATACTACCGGCAGGAACACTACAGCCAGGGTAATTGAGGTGGAGACAACGGCAAAGAAAATTTCCCTTGATCCCTCGATGGCCGCCTGGTACTTGTTCATCCCCTTCTCCAACTTCTTGAAAATATTCTCAGTTACCACGATACCATCGTCAACCACCAGACCCGTAGCCAGCACGATGCCCAGCATGGTAAGCACATTCACTGAAAACCCGCTGAGGTACATAATGAAGAAAGTGGCAATCAGCGAAACGGGAATATCGATCAGCGGCCGGACGGCAATGATAAAGTCACGGAAGAAGAGATAAATGATAAGAACTACAAGTATGATAGAGATGGCCAGGGTCTCCTCCACCTCGGTGATGGCCCGTTTGATAAACTTTGTCTGATCGGTTGATACATCCAGTTTGATATCGGCGGGCATTTCCTTTTGCACCTGATCCAGGCGTCTGAAAAATTCATCAGCAATGGAGACATAATTGGCGCCTGGCAAGGGGATGATGCCCAGGGCGATCATTGGCACACGACTTTCGCGAAGAACAGACTCTTCATTTTCCGGACCCAGAACCGCCTCCCCGATATCACTGACCCTGATATTTCCTGTGGAAGTGGCCTTCACGATTACGTTCTCGAAGTCTTCCTCTGTGTACAGCCTGCCAAAAGTTCTTACCGTTAATTCTGTGGCGTTGCCCGCAATTTTTCCTGATGGCAGCTCAACGTTTTCCCGGTTCAAGGCTTGCTGCACATCCAGCGCTGTGAGGTTGTAGGCACTCAGCCGCGAGGGATCAAGCCAGATCCTCATTGCATACTTTTTCTCACCCAGCACATTGACGCTGCTCACCCCCGGAATGGTCTGCATCCGCTCAACCAGCACATTGGTAGCATACTCGGTTAGCTGAAGCGAATTCCGGGTATTGCTTTGCACAGTCATGCTGATGATATAGTCAGCATTGGCATCTGCTTTAAATACCACAGGAGGTGCGGTAAGATCCTGAGGAAGCAAGCGCACAGCCTGTGAAACTTTGTCCCGCACATCATTAGCGGCAGCCTCAAGGTCTACACCCAGATTGAACTCGACATTAATGCTGCTCCGTCCTACCGATGAGGAGGAGGCGATATTGCGGATCCCTGCAATGCCATTGATCGCCTTTTCAAGCGGCTCGGTGATCTGTGATTCAATGATATCTGCATTGGCCCCTGAGTACGTCGTGCTCACATTGATGTTAGGAGGGTCAATGGCAGGATAATCGCGCACACCCAAATAGGTAAAACCAATAGCGCCGAACAATACAAGCAATATGTTCATCACGAAAGTGAGAACCGGTCGCCTGATACTGAGTTCTGAGATATTCATAAATCCTGCCTATTTGGTCACAAGCTTGGATATTTTCAGTTTGGAGCCGGGACGAATTGCCATCAGGCCTGTGGTGATCACCGTATCACCAGGCTGAAGTCCTTTTACAATCTGTACATAGGAGGAATCCCGAATTCCTGTTTCTACAATTCTGAATGCAGCGCTGTCTTTCTTCATCACGATGACGCGCTTATTTCTTGCCTCTGGAATGATGGCCTGACTGGGCAACATGATCGCAGATGAGGTTTTTCCCAAGCGAAGGTTCACCTTGGCGAATACTCCGGGAACCAGTTCAGCATGCTTTTCCTGCACAATAGCCCGCACTTTCAATGTCCTGGTCGTAGGTTCAATGTTGCCTTCTGTGGCCATAACAACCGCATGATGATCCAATTGACCACCATCAACACGGAAGGTTATATCATATCCCTTTGTAATACTCTTCGCATATTTTTCAGGAACAGAGAACTCCAGTTTTAATTTACTCACGTCCCTCAGTGTGGTTATGATGTCGTTTGGGGAAAGATATGCGCCTGGGCTTACGGCACGAAGACCGATTTCACCCTCATAGGGAGCGCGGATTTCAGTCTTTGAAATTGCAATTCTTGTAGTCTGAATATCGGCCTTCAGGTTATCCACGGCCAATGCACTCAAATCAAAATCCTGCTGACTTATACCCTGAATCTGCAATAATTCCCTTTGCCTTTCGACAGTCTTGATCGCAATTTGCAATTGAACCTGCAATTTGCGCAGCTGAGCCTGGAGATCCTCGTCAAACAACTTGGCCAACAGATAGCCCTTGGGAACGATGCCTCCTTCAGGAATATTCAGCTGGACAATCCGTCCGCTTACCTCAGATTTGATTTGAGTCGCTTCCGCTGCGAGCAAACTGCCTGGCACCTCCACATCTTCGCTCATGGTGCTCAATTGAACGCGAAATGCTTCTACTATCATCGGACCACTAGGACGATTGCCCGGAGTCCGTTCAGTTGCACTCTTTTTCTCGCAGGCAGCCAGAAGCGTCAGAAATGCGAAAAAGAGCCATATGGACCGTTTCAGGGGCATAAAATAGATTGTTCAGGGGCGCAAATTTCTCTCCTTAACTTTAGAAATGCACAACCTGGTTGCAAATACATGCCAGGCGGTAAATGGGGATGACTTGTGGTTAAAGAGCCCTTAGGCGCAACGTAAGCAATTTGCCCTTTTCTGGCCCCAGGTTTCGTCCCGACTTGAGGCTGGCTAATTAGACAATTTGAGATAGGATGGTATGCCCAATGCTTTCCAAAATCTGTGTGTCTTTGATGTCAGTTGATGTTACCCATTTTGATAATGCTTCTGAAACAAGCAACAATGCAACGCTACATGGATTCGATCAGGAGTGGAGTGTCGGCCTCGTCGAGATTGCCCACCGGATTACTTTCATCTTCACGCCCAACTGTCGGGAGTTGAGAAATTTCTTTTAATGAAGTCCTTCGCGTAAGTATCAACCATATCAGAGGTAAAACTCCGCCCGTGACAAAGATTGCGCCGCCGATGATCCTTAACCATGTGAAAGTTTGAAATGCTTTACTGTCAATAAAGGCACTGCTGCGTGCGAACCAAAGGCCATGATCAAGAACAGCATTGAATTGAAGAATTCCGGCCGGGAACAAGTCAAGGAGTACCATGAGCAAGAGACCGGCATTTAGCGACCAGAAGGACAACTTCACAATCCCGGGCGACCAACTTTCAGATCTGGATAAAAGCTGACAACAGAAAAGCATACTGGCCAGTGAAAGGTTGCCATATACACCCATGAGCGCGGCGTGACCGTGGTTGACGGTGAGATAGGTTCCGTGCTCAAAGTAATTCGCAATTGGAAGATTGATGATAAATCCCATTAATCCCGCCCCAAAGAAATTCCAGAAGTTTACCCCAACCAGGAAGAGAAAAACGGGTGAAAACCCGAAGGCATTATTCCCTCCACGGGCTGTTTCCAATTGTGATGGCAAACGGCTGAAGCGCCAGGCCTCCAGCGTAAGCAATATAAGGGGCACTACCTGAAGAGTTGAGAACACAGAACCCAATGCCATGGTGAATACGGGTTTGGCATTCCAGTAGAAATTGTGAGAAATCCCAAGGAGCCCTGAGCCGAGAAAAAGCAGGCACGCGAGATAGATCACACGGATGGCTGCCCGTGAACTCACAAGCCCCATAAGGACCATGAAGTATCCAATCAGTACCGTGGTGAATACTTCAAAGAAGGCTTCCGCCCACATGTGAACGACCATCCATCTCCAGAAATCAGCTACGACAAAATTGGTATCGGGCGTGAACATGAACGCGGAGCAGAGAAGAATCAATATGCTGACGATCGAATAGACCAGCCAGTTCGGCAAGGCCCAGGGTTGGCGAAGTTTCATCACCGGTCTGAGTCCCCGGTACATGGTAAAAGCCCAAAGACAAAAGATCGCATACAGCGTAATCTGCCATACCTTTCCGGGTTCCAGGTACTCCCAACCCTGGTGGCCAAACCAATACCAATTGCGTCCAAACAACCCCTTAGGGCCGGCAAAAATGCCTACGAGGCCACCTGCGACCAGCACAACAATGGCCCAGAAGATCAGGTTAATAAATGTCTTCTGCCGCCGTGGTTCCTTTGGTGAAAGCATGGGAATAACAAAAAGTGATCCCCCAATCCAGCAACCTGAAATCCAGAGCAACGAAAGCTGAACATGCCAACTCCTGGTAATTGTAACAGGCAGAACTTTTGAAATATCAAGTCCCCAGAAATTTACGAAGCCTACAAAATCGTGGACAGTGAGAATGCCGGCAAGCACCTGCACACCAAACAACAGGATGGCAGCATAAAAGAATTTGTAAGTCGCCTTTTGTGTCGCAGTTGGACGAAAACGGCTCACGTTCTCCAGCGTGCACAACGGACTGGCATCACGGGTAAATGTATCGTTATCCAGTTTCTCCAGTCGCCCGTAGTAATAGAGAACAACGCCAAGTCCAAGAATAAGACCGAACGAACCTATGATGCTCCAGATGATAACCGCCTGACTTGGTGAATTGCCGGCTGTCGGATCGTAAGGCCAGTTGTGTGTATAGCTGTAATCTTTCCCTGGCCTTTCCGTGCCGCATACCCATGCACTCCAGTAAAAGAATGAAGCAAGCGCCCGCAGATCGTTTTTGTTCGTGAGATGATGGGACAAACTGAAGGAAGCGGTTGTATTGCCTGTGAAAACACTGTTGTAGTAGTCAACCAATTGTTCTGCCGCGTAAACCTGAGCATCATTGAGGTTGACAGTATTGGTGCCAGGGTCATAGTGATTCTCCTTGATTTCTTTTTTCACCCGGTCATTGATCCCATAGCGTTGCCAGGTCTGATCCTCTGCAGTTGCTGCTATGGACTTGAGGTAGTAGTCCGCCATGAATTCAGCAACATGGTGAAGTGCATCAGCCGAAAAATCCGGACCGCGGTTAGCGCCGTCGCCAAACATGCTTCCATATTCCATCAGCGCATGCTCCTGAAATACCTGCTGACCTCTGCGAATATCCGTCTGTGTGATCACCAGGTTCTTGTCTGGCCCGGCAAAATCTGCAACCGGCGGTGCCTCCGTGTAGGTATGGAGCCCAATCATGAAGACTCCCGCAATGCTGATAACAAAAATGACCGTCAGAGGAATCCACCAATTCCTGGGATTGAGCAGGAAATCAATAAACCGGTAGTTTGCCATCGTTTCGCTGTTTAGGGTCATAAACCTAATAAAGGACTGGACAGTCCCTTATTATCCTGATCATATTGACTTAAATCAGGTATACAGGCAGCCTAATGGGATATTTTTGTTTTCCGGCCCATTGTCTCGGACCGGATCTAAAGATTATGACGCCAAACAGACAAAGAACCCTGGCAGAGCCATTCAGGATCAAGATGGTGGAGCCACTCAAGATTACAACGGAAGAATACAGGCGGGAAGTACTCAAAAAGGCCGGATTTAACCCTTTTTTGCTCAGGTCGGATGATGTTTTTATTGACTTGCTGACGGATAGCGGCACCGGTGCCATGAGTGACCGACAATGGGGCGGGATGATGATCGGCGATGAAAGCTATGCCGGTGCCAGAAGCTGGGAACACCTGGAGTCTGTAGTGAAGGAATTGACAGGGATGGCACATGTGCTTCCTACTCACCAGGGCCGTGCTGCGGAACGGATACTTTATGGGATACTGGGAGGCAAGGACAAAGTCTTTATCAGCAACACACACTTTGATACTACGCGGGCAAACATTGAATTCACCGGCGCCAATGCTCTCGATATCATTCCGCCTACATCAAGAGATCCGGAAGTAGATCTCCCATTCAAAGGCAACATCGACACTCAAGAACTTGAGCGATTGATCATCAAACATGGCCCTTCACACATAGGAGCTGTAGTCATGACGGTCACAAACAATTCGTTTGGCGGTCAACCCGTAAGCATGCAGAATATGAAGGAGGTGCGGATTATTTGTGACCGCTACAAAGTATTTCTGGTTATTGACGGATGTCGCATCGCCGAGAATAGCTACTTCATCAGGCATCGAGAGAATGGTTTTGCGGATAAGAGCTACGAGGAGATTGCAAGAGAGATGCTGAGACTCGGTGATGCTTTCATCATGAGTGCCAAAAAGGATGGCTTGGTGAACATGGGTGGCCTGCTCACTTTAAAAGATGATGAACTCAGCCGGAAATGCACGAACCTCCTGATTATTTCTGAAGGATTTACCACCTATGGTGGCTTGTCAGGGCGCGACATGGAGGCTATCGCCATCGGGCTGAAGGAAGTCTTCGATCCGGATTACCTGCACTACCGGATCCGCAGCACTGCTTATTTGGGCGAGCATCTGCGTGCCAAAGGTGTTCCGGTGCTTTGGCCCATCGGCGGCCACGCGGTCTACTTGGATGCGAAAAGGCTTTATCCAAATATTCCTGTGAATGAATACCCCGGCCAGGTGCTCGTGTGTGACCTGTATGTAAAGGGAGGGATCAGGTGCGTGGAAGTGGGGAGCGTAATGTTCGGCAAGTACGATGAACGGCACCAACTGATTCCGGCGCAAAACGAACTGGTGCGGTTGGCTATTCCCCGCAGGGTATACACACAAAGTCATATCGACTATGTACTTGATGTGTTCGATGATATTCTGGAGATGAGAAAACAGACCCGTGGATGCCGGATCACATACGAACCGCCATTCCTCAGGCATTTCACTTCGCAATTTGAAAGACTGTAAAACGATAGATTATGAAAAGAACCGTTCAGAAGAAATCATGGGCTGAGCCCTACAAGATGAAGATGGTTGAACTGCTGAATGTGACCAGCCGTCAACAGCGTGCGAGAGCAATCAAGGATGCGGGATACAATACTTTTCTTCTCCGTTCAGAGGATGTGTATATCGATCTGTTAACCGACAGTGGCACCAACGCCATGAGCGATCGGCAATGGTCAGCGTTTATGGTGGGCGATGAAGCGTATGCAGGTAGTGCGAGCTTCTATCGGATGGAGGCTGCCATTCAGAAATACTATGGTTACAAATATGTCATCCCCACACACCAGGGGCGCGGGGCTGAGAACATTCTGTCCAAAGTCATGATCAAGCCTGGTGACGTAATTCCGGGTAACATGTATTTCACCACAACCCGGCTGCATCAGGAGCTGGCTGGCGGAAAATTTCATGATATCATAATTGATGAAGCCCACGACCCCGGGAGTGAACATCCTTTCAAGGGCAATGTTGACCTGAACAAACTGGAAGCAATCGTGAAGAAGGTGGGGGCCAAAAAGATTCCCTATGTAAGTATTGCCACCAATGTGAATATGGCGGGTGGCCAGCCGATCAGCATGAAGAACCTTAAGGAATTGCGCGCCTTCACTAAAAGGCAGGGCATCAAAATTATTCACGATATGACTCGTGTTGCGGAGAATGCCTACTTCATTCAGCAAAGAGAAAAAGGCTACGAGAAAAAGAAGATACGTGACATCGTTCGCGAAATCTGTGACAATACGGATGGAGCAACCATGAGTGCGAAGAAGGACGCCCTGGTGAATATCGGCGGATTCATGGCAACCAACGACTGGAAGGTGTACGAAGAAGCCCGGAACCTTGTAGTAGTCTATGAGGGTCTGCACACTTATGGCGGTTTGGCCGGCCGGGATATGGAGGCCATCGCGGTAGGAATAGGGGAAAGCCTAAACGATGAACATCAACATGCGAGGGTAGGACAGGTGGAATATCTTGGCCATCGTATGGAGTCTTTCGGGGTGCCTATTGTGAGACCAATTGGCGGACATGGAATTTTTGTTGATGCAAAAGCTTTCCTGCCCCATCTCACCCAGGACCAGTTCCCTGCTCAGACACTGGCCGCGGAGATTTTTGTTGACTCCGGTGTGCGAACCATGGAGCGGGGAATTGTCTCTGCCGGTCGCAAACCTGACGGTACCAACTATTATCCAAAGCTCGAACTGGTACGGTTTACCCTGCCTAGAAGGGTTTATACGCAAGCTCATATGGATGTAGTCGCCGAGTCAGCCGGCTCTGTGTTTGAAAGAAGAAAAAAGATCAAAGGAATGAAAATGGTCTACGAACCAAAGTACCTGAGATTCTTTCAGGCAAGATTTGATAAGATCAAATAGACGAAGTGGGAAGAGTAGTAAACTACAGCCACCCCATTTTCCTGTACCACTCCGCAGTGTGCATTAATCCTTCCTCGAGAAGATAGGTTGGGTTCTGTCCAGATTCGTTCCAAAGTTCTGTGCTTTCACACAGCCAATTAGCGCTGCTGATCTCCCTGAGTTTGTCAAGGTTGAGAAACGGCATTCTACCAAAAGGGCGCTGTATAAGCTCATTGATACCAACAGCTGCCTTCAGCGGTGTGAGTGGAAAATTGATGCGAAAGGTCTTTCTTCCCAAAGCCTTACGGATAATTAAACCCAGAATTCTTTTGTCATATGACTGGCCGTCCGATGCAAGATAGATTCTGTTCCTTCCTTTCTCTGCCAGGCGCAAAACCGATGCGGCAAGGTCTTCCACATGGATCATCGAAATCATCTGACGATGCCAGCCCAATGTTGGTTCAACACCGCCGGCTATCAATTTGAAAAACTGAAGAAAATCCCGGTCACGTGGACCATAAACGGCTGTAGGGCGGACAATCGTAACCGGAAAGGCACCTAATGACTCCAAATACTGCTCAGCCATAAGTTTGCTGCGTCCGTAAGCCGAAACTGGCTGGGGTCTGATATCGGCCGTCAGGGGTTGATAAGTTGCAGGATCCCCTGGACCCATAGCTGCCAGTGAGCTGATCAGAACAAACCGATCGGGTGGCTGTTGCTGTGCAGCAAGGATTCCTGCCAGGTTCTGCGTGGTTTCCACATTTGCCCGTACAAAAGCCTCCTTGCTATTTGCATGAGTAACACCTGCATTGTGAATCACATAGTTGATGCGGCCGTATTTGCCTGTCAAGGCTTCCATCTGCAGACGGAGCGCAGCAGGATCTTCAAGATCCAACAACTCAATGTGAACATTTTCAGATGGAATCCACTCCCGTGAACTTGTCCTCCTCAACGCGGCAATAGTTTCCCAGCCCAGCCTGAGCGCGTGGTCAATAAGGTGACTGCCAATGAAGCCGCTGGCGCCTGTAATGAGAACTCGTTTCATGAGAGTCGTAGTTGCCTCCTTACAGATTCTTTATGTAACAGCGTCTGCGCTTATGTCGCCGGGCATCAAAATGATCCCAGAAGGATTGTACTAACACGTTATTCTCAAGTTCAGGATTAGACTCCACCTCACGAATACCAAAGGAGCGGTACGCATTCCCCACTTCTTCCATCAATAATGCATTCACGCCTTTCCCCTGAAGATCTTTTCGAACTGCTACGAGATACAAATCAGCCACGGTATTTTTTTTCATGGCATTGAGAAGATGAATGAAACCGAAGGGAAAAAGTTTCCCCTTTGATTTCTGAAGGGCTGCTGACAAGGATGGCATGGTTACGCCAAATGCGGCAAGCTTGCCATTACGGTCAAGGATCAGAGGTACGAAAGCCGGAAGAATGAATGAAAAATATTGTTCAGTGTAGTACTTGATCTGCCGTTCTGTAAGAGGTACAACGCCATAGAGGTCGGCGTAGGCGGAGTTGACCAGTTCAAACAGCTCTTTGGCGTATGGCAGAATGTCTTTGGCTCTCCTGGCTTTGACCACGCTGAGCCCAAAGCGCTCACGCACTAAGGCAGCCAATCTTGATACCTTTTCTGGCATCTGTTTGGGCATTTTGATTCTGAATTCAACCCAATCAACCGCCTTTGTATATCCAAGCCGTTCCAGGTGAGCAGGGTAGTAAGGGAAATTGTAGATGGTAGCCAACGTACCCACCTGGTCAAACCCTTCCACCAGCATGCCTTCGTGATCAAGATCCGTAAAGCCAAGAGGGCCATGGACTGCGGTCATCTTTTTTTCTCTGGCCCAGGTCTCTACTTTTTCAAGAAGTGCTTTTAGAATTTCCTGATCGTCTTCAAAATCGAGCCAACCAAACCTCATGTATGGGTTCTTCCACTTTTCAATGTATGCATGATTGAGAATAGCAGCCACACGTCCGGCAACTCTCCCATCCTTCCTCGCAATCCAGTAACGGGCTTCGCAGTAGTCAAATGCCGGATTTTTGTCCTTGCGCAGTGTATTGATCTCGTCAAATCGGAGGGGTGGAACAAAGCAATAGTTGTTCTTATAGAGACGGTATGGGAACTCAACAAAGTCCCTCAGTTGTCTTTTGGTCTCAACTTCCTCAATGACCAGGCCCATGCGGTTCTAACTCCCCTACAATATCCAGTTTTTTGGCCATAACATGGATCTTGTCAATGGCTTGCTCGATCTGTTCGCGGGTATGCGTGGCCATCAGGCTGAACCTGATGAGCGTGGCATTCTCTGCCACGGCGGGAGATGTGATGGGATTTACAAATACACCTTCTTCCAGGAGGAGATTTGCGAGCATGAATGTTTTCTCATTGTTGCGCACATAGATGGGAATGATCGGGGTGCAAGTATTGCCGGTATCAAAGCCAAGATCATGAAAGGCCTGAAGGGCATGGTGCGTGTTGTTCCAAAGCTGCTGGATTCTTGCCGGCTCACGTTGAATGACACGCAGGGCCGCGAACGCACTTGCAGCTGCCGCTGGAGACATGCTCGCGCTGAAAATAAGTGAACGTGCCTGATGTTTGATGAAGTTGATGGTGGGCCGATCGGCGGCAATGAACCCTCCGATGGATGCAAGTGACTTGCTGAAAGTACCCATGATGAGATCAGTCTCATCTGTCAGGCTGAAGTGTGAAGCAGTGCCCCTGCCTTCAACACCGATTACACCGAGGGCATGGGCATCATCAACCATGATACTGGCCCCATAGCGTGCGGCCAGACGAACCAATTCAGGGAGGGGTGCGATGTCACCATCCATACTGAATATTCCGTCTACGACGATCAGGATGTTTACACCTGGTTCAATGTTGTGGAGTATCCGCTCCAGGGCTATCATGTCGTTGTGGCGAAACTTGACGGTGCGTGCGAAGGTGAGTCTGCTGCCTTCAAGGATGCTGGCGTGATCGAGTTCATCCAAAACCAGGTAGTCATGTCTTCCGAGGAGACAGGGGATGGCACCGATATTCACCTGGAATCCGGTGCTGAAAACCACGGCAGCCTCTTTACCCACAAATTCTGCCAATGCTTCTTCCAGTTCGATGTGTATGTCAAGGGTTCCGTTCAGAAACCGGGAACCGGCACAGCCCGTCCCATACTTCCTGATGGCAGCAGCCGCGGCGGCTTTTACCTCAGGGTGATTGGTCAAGCCGAGGTAACTGTTGGAGCCGAACATCAGCACCTCCTTCCCCCCTATCCTAACCGATGTATCCTGATCCGATTCGATAATCCTGAAGTATGGATACAATTGCTGGGCCTGCAATTGTTGGGGAATGTCAAAGGCACGCACCTTGTCATAAAGTGGATTGTGCCTTCGGCTAACGGGATGGTTGGCAGTGTCCATTACGTTTGGTCAGAATCGAAAGGCAAATAAACAAATAAAAGATTAAAATATCTTTTATTAAGCATTTTACGATTCAGTAAACGTGAAGACAGGGATACGGCTGTCTGTAATCGCCCGCTGTTTCCTTCGTTTGCACTGACCGATTTGCGGGACCAGAAGCGCACGAAAATATTCGGGTACCGGCACAGAATCCGTTTCAGAGATATGACAAAATTGATGGCTAACGGCTGGCAACCGCGTCACCTGGATGAACGGGGATTGTAGTTCTTCAGGTAGGCTTTTCCTTGCAGTACATCCCTTGCTGCGGACTGAATACTCGTGTCCTTGAACACTTCCTTCAGCTTGTCTTTATACAGTTTCACCTCGTGGTGCACGGGGCAGGGAAACGAATCAGAGCACTTCTTCAAACCAAGCGCACAGGAGCTCAACACGTCATCGCCATCAATGGCCTTCACTACAGCATTGATCGGAATAGGCTTGGCTTTCGGATCAAGATAGAAGCCACCATTAGGTCCTTTGATAGACGAGATGATTTTCTTTCTTACCAGCGTCTGAAGAATCTTGGCTGTAAATGGTACCGGAGAATCAATGGCTCTTGCAATTTCAGGGATTCCCAACCTCGAGCCATCAACACTTTTCATGGCTATGAAGAGGACTGCACGGATCGCGTATTCGCAGGCTTTGGTGAACATTGTTTTCTGTTTGATATTGCCGTCACTGATACCGGAACGAACATAAAGCTAAAGAAAGGAAATGGCACTACCCCTCCTTTCAGCGGTTGGGTTTTGTTATCAATGGTATGCGTTTTCATAACCTCCTTGTGCTCTCTGAAATCAGTAATTGGGCTATCGAAAATCGAATAATGAATATATTTCGGCCTTGGGGGCTTAACTTTTGCCATGCGCTTTCTGAAACCGGCCTTACTCGTTTTTGCTGTAATCAATCTCCTTATAGGGATGAACAGTGGCCTCGGCCGTATCGGGTGGTCCATGCCACTGCCTGAACTCTATGTACATCACGGTGCGATCATGGTAGGAGGTTTTCTCGGCAGCCTGATTTCATTGGAAAAGGTCATTCCATTGAAGAAGAATATACTATATGCAGGACCTGCGGCAGGTGTGCTCAGTATCCTCGCTTTGCTCAATGGCCGGTTTGATGTTGCCATTTGGTTGTTGATCTTTTCAAGCGCTGCCCTGATTGTGGTTTACCTGTACTATCTCATACCGCATTGGGATTTCACGTTGATTGTAGCCCTGGCCGGCGCTTGCTGCCTGCTCACCGGGAACATCATATTACTTCAGAAAAGGATGTATCCGACCATCTACACCTGGTGGTTCGGTTTTCTACTTCTCACGATCGTTTCTGAGCGTCTCGAACTTTCCAAGTTCCTGCCTGTGCCACCTCTGATGAAGAATTTACTCAAGGTTTTATTGGCACTGTTTCTCCTCAATCTCATCACTCCCTATTTAAGCTGGAGGGGTAACTGGATTATGGGAGCGATCATGATGGCCATCAGCCTGTGGCTGCTGCGTTATGACATGATCCGCATCGGTATCCGCAAAAGCGAACTTACCCGCTTCACAGCGGTGGCACTGTTATGCGGTTACGTCGCCCTTTTTGTGGAAGGATGGTTTTTGCTAAGCCCCCCGTCAACCCTGTTATTGTATGACCTTGTTCTTCATACCTTCTTTATCGGCTTTGTTTTCATGATGATCTTTGCACACGGGCCCATCATTCTTCCGGGTGTGCTCGGTTTTTCTATCAAGCCTTACCATCCTGCATTGTATCTTCCACTCGTCGGACTTATTCTATCACTAAAATTGCGGATCACGGCAGACCTGGGATGGATCAACTATTCCTGGAGGGCGATCAGCGGCTGGATATCGGCTGGCAGCATACTCTTGTATTTTCTGACAATGGCCCTGACTACCTTCATCGCGCTGCGTAATGCAAAGGCTGCTTAGGGTACCGGTACTCTTTTTCTTCCTTGCGGGTTGTACAGGGTTATTGCTTCGCTGGCAGGCGTATCAGCCATTCAACATAGACTATACCTATTGGCTGCATGCGCACTCTCATGTAATGTTCCTCGGCTGGATTTTAAATGCAGTGATGACTGGATTGATCTGGCGGTTTGTTCCCGTTGAGAAACATGAGGGGTACAAACCTTTCCTCTGGTGGATCAACATCATGGTAGCAGGAATGCTTATCTCCTTTCCCTTGCAGGGCTATGGGCTGTATTCAATTTCCATATCCACGTTGCATACCCTGCTTGTGCTTGTCGTCATCGTCCGGTTTTTCAGGGACACCGTGGAGAAACGAGAGCAACTTCCCGTTTGGGCTGCGCGAATTGCGTTCGTCTTCTTTATGATTGCTGCCGCAGGACCGTTTGTAGTCGGAGCACTGAAGGCCAATGGGCTGGGTCAGTCAGATTACTATTATCTCGCAGTCTATTACTATCTGCATTTCCAGTACAACGGCGCATTTCTTTTTGGCGTTTCTTCTTTGTTGCTGGAGTGGGCGTCAGGTAAGGATATTAAACCTGAGCCGGATGCATTGCGCCGGTCACTGAAGATCTTATTCATTGCAGCCTTTCCGGCTTATGTACTCTCGGCATTGTGGACGAAGCCGGGACTGACTTTCAATGCGATTGGATTCATCGCAGGATTGATGCAGACAGTGGCTTGCTTCCATTTGCTGAAAGCCTTGCGCTCCGTTCCTTCAAAGGCCTGGGATGCGATCTCAAGGGGGACCCGATGGTTGCTGACCCTGGCACTCATCAACTTCACGCTGAAGATTGCCCTGCAATTATTATCATCCTTCCCCGCCATTGCCCGGCTGGCTTACGAGAACCGGAACATTGTCATCGCGTATCTGCACCTCGTGTTGCTGGGCGTGTTTAC
>JBDHXU010000068.1:0-17997 GCA_039810905.1 Cyclobacteriaceae bacterium
TACGATGCCATCCTCACCTTCAGCTTCTTCGACAACTCCTCCACTGAGTTTCTGAAGTTGGCATCGGTTTTCATCATGTCTTCCACGGATTCGAGGGCGTGGATGACGGTGCTATGATCACGGCCGCCGAAGTTTTCGCCAATGAGGGCGAGGGTTAACTGGGTGTAGCGCTTGCAGAAATACATTGCCACCTGGCGGGGAATGACGATTTCACGTTTCTTGATCTTGCCCTTCATGGCCTCCAGTTCCACCCGGAAATAATCGGCCACTGTCTTCTGAATAAAGTCGACACTGACGTCCGACTGGATTTCCTTGACAATGTTCTTCAGTACCTCTTTGGCCAGGTCGAGATCAATTTCCTTTTTCAGGAGCGTGGCATGGAAGATGAGGGAATTCAGCACGCCCTCCATGTCGCGAAGGTTGGTGTCCACACTGTAGGCAAGGTACTCTGCCACTTCAGTGGGAATCTCGATGCCGTCGGACTGCATCTTGTTATGGATGATCGCCAGCTTCGTTTCAAAGTCAGGCTCCTGCAAATCTGCCGTAAGTCCCCATTTGAAGCGGGAAAGCAGCCTCTCCTGGAATCCTTTCATATCCCTTGGAGGGCAGTCGCTTGTCATGATGATCTGCTTACCCGTCTGGTGCAGTTGATTGAAGACATGGAAAAACATTTCCTGTGTCTTTTCGCGGCCTGCGAGGAATTGCACATCATCAAGAATGAGCACATCAACCTGCAGGTAGAAATTCTGAAAATCCTGCAGTTTATGATTTTGCAAGGCGTTCAGGAACTGATTGGTGAAGTCGTTCTGGTCAACGTAGAGGACTATTTTCTCAGGTAGCTTCTGCTTGATCTCATTTCCGATGGCCTGAACCAGGTGGGTCTTGCCTACCCCCACCCCACCGTATAACATCAGGGGGTTGAAAGAAGTGACTCCGGGTTTCTTGGCAACGGCCAAACCCGCAGACCGGGCCAGACGGTTGCAATCCCCTTCCACAAAGTTCTCAAACCGGTAACTGGCATTGAGCCTGGAATTGATGGTCTGAGGATTCAGTGTACGAAATTGAAAGGGCGTATAGTCTTCAAGATTTGCGTTGCCGTTCGGTACATTATTGTTCACCGGTGACCGCCCATTGCCTGTGGGGTAATTTACCGTCAACGCGGGATTCCGCTGATTGCCGCTGTCCACAATTACTGAATATTCCAGGCGGGCTTTCTCACCCATTACACTGTGTATAGCCTTGCGAAGGATGGGCACGTAATTCTCTTCCAGCCACTCATAAAAGAACTGTGACGGAACCTGTATGGTCAATACATCTCCCTCATGGCGGAGCGGTACAATCGGCTTGAACCAAGTATTGAAATTTTGCTCATCAACCTGATGCTTTATGACTTCGAGACAGTCGGTCCATACAGTTGCACTATCAACTTCCATAAAAGAAACGCGTCAGATGGAATTATTTGTTCTCCCGAATCAGGAAGGGAGACAAAGGTGTAAAAAATAGAAGAACAAAAAAACCAAAGCCGCGATTGATTTTTTCAGAATTATTTTGATCTGGAATCCTCAATTTTGTCAAAAAAAGTCATATGATTAATGTCAGGGATATGACAATTTTTGCAAGGATGATGCTGATGAAAGAGCAAGTTTCATGACGGGTAAGGAAAAATATTTTGGCAACTTCCCAAAGGCAGAAAAATCCGACTGGGAAACTGCTGCAAGGGAAGAATTGCAGGGTGCAGATCCCTGGAAGAAACTATCATCAAGAATGCTGGGGCTTGAAATCGCTCCCTATTACGATGCAACGTCTTGCACAAATGTTGCACCCCTTCTCCGGAACCAGTCAGGTTCATTCCTTGGACCTCGCACCTGGTTCAATTGCCCACGGGTACCCGTAAACGATTTCGCTGCTGCAAATCAGATTGCATTAAATCATCTACAACACGGTGCAGATGGGGTTCTTTTTGATCTTGAGGTGTATGGTGACATTGGGATTCTGCTCAAGGGGATTGATCCCCGCCATTGTTCCATCAATCTCCTTATAAATTCGCAAACGGAATTGGCAAAGGATCTCTTTCAGTACTTCCATTCTATCCCGCATGCATCCGATTTACTTCCTGGTGCCATATTCTGCGATTCTGTTTCAGGTCTCACATCCTTAAATACAGCCATTTCACACCTGCATCTGGGAGGCCGGCTGATGAAGCCCACCGGGGCGGCAGAAGATGACCTTAGAAAATTGTTCATTGGACTCCTGGAAGAAAATAGCGTTTCCTCAGCGAGAGCTGCCATCGGGATACCCCTGGGCACCTCATTTTTTGGTGACATTATCACCATAAGAACAGCCAGGATCTTGTGGGCTGAAGTGCAAAAGAAGACAGGCAACTCTCATCCATTATTTATCCTTGGGTTTTCCCCTGTGTGGACAAACGAAGCGTATGCTTCCCACGAAAACATGCTTAAGAGTTCGATGGCGGCCATGGCCGGAGTGCTGGGAGGCTGTGACGCCATTACCCTTGACCCCGAAAAAAATAATGAGTTGTCTGCCCGCATAGCAAGAAATGTGTCCAATATCCTGAGAGAAGAATCACATCTTTCAAAGGTTGCAGACCCTCTCGCCGGAACCTGGTTCGTAGAAAACGCCTGTCAGGCACTAAGTCAGAAGATTTGGTCTTCTCTTCAACCCCTGATCTCATGAATAAATCTCAGAAACAATGGGTTTCACCAGAAGGGATAGGAATTGACCCTGAGTTTTCATTTCAACCGCACGAGCATCTTGCGTTCACTGCAGGCATTCCTCCTTTTGCCCGGGGTCCCTATGCCACCATGTATACTGTGAGGCCATGGACAATACGCCAATATGCAGGTTTCTCAACTGCAAAAGATTCGAATGCATTCTATCGACGGAATCTTGCTGCAGGACAAAAAGGACTCTCGGTCGCATTTGATCTGGCCACTCACCGTGGTTACGATTCCGACCATCCGCGAGTCATGGGAGACGTGGGCAAAGCCGGAGTTGCAATTGATTCCGTTTTGGACATGAAGATACTGTTTGACCAGATTCCACTGGACCAAATGTCGGTGTCCATGACTATGAATGGCGCAGTGCTGCCGATCATGGCATTTTACATTGTCGCCGCGGAAGAGCAAGGTGTTAAGCCGTCGCAGCTTAGCGGGACCATTCAGAATGACATCCTGAAGGAATTCATGGTCCGCAACACCTATATCTACCCGCCTGGCCCGTCCATGCAGATTGTAGCTGACATATTTTCCTACTGTGCCCGGCACATGCCGAAGTTCAATTCCATCAGCATCAGCGGCTATCATATGCATGAGGCGGGTGCGCCTGCACATTTGGAACTGGCCTACACATTGGCTGACGGACTTGAATACATCCGCGCAGGACTGAAGGCAGGAATCGCCATAGATGATTTTGCACCGAGGCTATCGTTCTTCTGGGGCATTGGCATGAACTTCTTTATGGAAATTGCCAAGATGCGGGCAGGGAGACTATTGTGGTCAAAAATCGTCAATCAGTTCAATCCCAAAAACCCGAAGTCGATGGCCCTGAGGACACACTGCCAGACAAGCGGATGGAGCCTTACAGAGCAGGATCCCTATAATAATGTCACACGTACTTGCGTGGAAGCGCTTGCTGCGGCACTTGGCGGAACCCAAAGCCTTCATACCAATTCCTTGGATGAGGCCATCGCACTGCCCACAGACTTCTCGGCGCGAATCGCCCGCAATACACAAATGTATCTTCAAAAAGAGAGCGGCATCACCCAGGTGGTGGATCCCCTGGGGGGCTCCTACTACCTGGAGTATCTGACCAATGAGCTCGTTCACAAAGCCTGGGGCCTGATCGAAGAAATAGAAGCATTAGGCGGGATGACACGCGCCATCGATCATGGTATTCCCAAGCTGCGCATCGAAGAGGCTGCTGCCGCCAAGCAAGCTCGAATCGACAGCGGGTCAGATGTGATCGTCGGAGTCAATCGCTTTCAGACAAACGAAGCGCCGGACTTTGAAATACTCGAGGTGGACAATGCCCAGGTCAGAAAAGAACAGGTCGAGCGACTGAACCAGTTGAAGAAAGACAGGAATGCAGAAAAAGTCCATGATACTTTGACGGCCCTGACACAGGCGGCGCGCGATGGCAAGGCAAATCTGCTGGCCCTTGCCGTTGAAGCTGCACGCGCAAGAGCTACACTTGGTGAAATCTCCCAATCACTTGAGCAAGCATTTGGCCGGTACTCCGCACCCATCAGAACCATTTCGGGCGTATATTCATCACAGATGAAAAAGAATGAGACCCTGGACGCCGTCAGGCAGTTGTCGGATGATTTTGCCCGGCAAGCAGGAAGAAGAGCCCGAATACTGGTCGCCAAAATGGGCCAGGATGGACATGACCGCGGCGCCAAGGTCATAGCCACCGGCTTCGCAGACCTCGGTTTTGATGTAGACATCGGACCTCTTTTTCAAACACCGGATGAAGTGGCGCGACAGGCAATGGAAAACGACGTTCATGTAGTAGGAATCTCCAGTCTGGCAGGCGGGCACAAAACCCTGATACCTGAATTGATAGAGTCACTGAAGAAATATGGAAGAGCCGATATTCTCGTGGTAGCGGGAGGAGTTATCCCGCAACAGGATTATGAATTTCTAAGAAATGCAGGCGTGGTGGGCATTTTCGGGCCGGGCACTCCGGTTACAGAGGCTGCATCCACAATCCTGAATACACTTCTTTCCCGATAAGGGAGATTAAGACGAGCTTCAAAACGGGTCGCCCATAAATTCGTATTTTTATTGTTCTAACCTTTTTGGTATGAGAAAGGCACTCATCCTGATACTGATGACGGTGGTCTCCGCTGTGTGGGGACAGAGTAAGTATGACAAATCATTGATGAAGGCTGAAGCTTCTTATGCTCAAGGAAACTTCAAGGCCGCCCAAAGTGCTTTAGCAAAGGCCAAGAAGAAGATCGACAGCAAAATGGGGGCGCAGAACACCTACACACCCAAAATGCTCTTCATGCAGGCCAAATACAGTCTTGCGCTCGGACTGCCCATTGATTTTCAGAATGAGCTCGACCGGGCGCTTCTGGCCTGTGCCGTACAAAACGGAGAGAAGAGTGAAGCTTACGCAACGATGTTGGTGGAAGGAGCAGAACTCCATAGCCAAAATGGATCTTACCGGCTTGCGCGAGAGGCATTGGCCAAAGCCTGGGCTTTCATGGAACCTGCTGGCTTCATTAAAGACCCGCTGAAAGCCAAATATGACATGGCATTGGCTGAAGCTTACTCCGGACAGGGGTTCTACAACGAATCGCTTGAAATACTCATTAATCGTCAGCCCTATTATGCCCGGCGCGCTGTTAAGACTGAAACCATACCGGATGACAAGGGCGGACTCAAAAGCAGAAAAATCCCGGATGAGGAAGTGCAGCAGCGATTCAACGAATATGCCCGCCTGCTCACCCTGATGGGAAATACCTATGGGAAGCAGGGCAACCTGCGGGCAGCGGACTCCGCATTTGTTTTTGCCGCGACCTGGATCAAAAAAAACTTGAGCGACAAGAGTCTGGCGTGGGTGGCAAATCAATACGGCAATGCGAAAGTACTCGTTGACAATGGAAACGAGACCTTACCCAAGGAGCTTGAATATGACCGGAATATCAATGTACTGAAGAGCTATTACAATCCGACCTCCTCGCTGGCCATGCAGTTATATGAAAATTATCTCAAACAACTGATGCGGGAAGACAACAAGTCCAGATTTGAGTCGACCAAGTCTGAATATGAAAAGGCGATTGACAAGAATTTTCCGAAGAACAGTATCTATCATGTCAGGATCAAAGCAGTCGAATTTGACTCCAGGTTGAACCGCAACAAGACCAAGAATCTTGAAAGTGCGGCCATCAAGCTGATGAATCAGACCGGGAGCCTTCCGCACAACAATAGACTGACCGCAGAAGTGCTCGAATTTCTTTTGGGATTCGCCCTGCAGGAAAAACAATATGAAAAGGCGGAGAACTATCTGAAAGATGTCATTGGGATCAAGACCGACCTGTACGGCGATCAGGCTCCTGAAACCCATCTGTCCCGCATTACGCTGGCAAATTTCTACCTGGACAATACGAACCGCTTCAGCGACGCGGGCAAAATCTATGAAGAGAGTTTCGAAAAAGTAGTGGAGAAAGAAATCAGGGCCTGGCACAAGGATCACCTTGATATTCTGAACCACCTGGCCACCTACTATGAGGTTTCGGATCAGTATACCAAAGCTGTAGAAACGCTGAACAAGGCTTCCCTGGTTGCACGCAGCAAGTATGACGACAAGGATTACAAGTACGGTGAAGAGCTTACGCGAATTGCGCGCCTTCAAATCAGGCTGGGGTTGTATGAAGATGCGGAATCCAATATTAACAAGTCACTGACCATTCTGGATGAATACCGAAAAGAGGAAGAGAAGAAAGGACTGCTTGTGGAGGCCAATGACACACAGGCCGTACTGTTTGGCATCAAAGGCATGTTTGATGAAGCAGAAGAATCACTCGAAAAGTCCGACAAAATAATTTCAAAAGCAGAAGGGCCTCTCAACATCGATGAACTGGCTACAGCCCAGAATCTTGCCAGTCTGTACATCCAGCTTGGCAGGTATTCTGATACCCAAGAAATCCTTGACGCGGTGATTCCAGAATATGAAAAATTATACGGCCTTCAGTCTGTTCGGCTTATTGAGCCCCTGGTAAACAGAGGGCGTTTGCTGCTGGCTGCAGGAGACTACACGGAGGCGGACAAAGTTGCTGCACGTGCCAACACCATTGCCGAATCCATATATACGGACAAATCAACCAAGGCTGCGCCGGCTCAACGGCTACTCAGCGACATTGATTACACAATCGGCGACTATGACAATGCCGAAGTAAATATCCAGAAGGCGTTGACAAGCCAGCAGAAGCAGTTTGGACGAAATCATATTGAGGTGGCTAAATCCCTGGCTCAACTTGCGCTCATCAAATTCTACAAAGGAGATAATCGAAAAGACGTGGAGAAAGTGATGATCGAAGCAAGAGACATCATGGGAACCCGCCTGGGGAAAGACAATCCGCAATATGCCGATATCCTCAAAAACGTGGCCATCCTCTACATCTCTGAAAAGAAGTATGACATCGCCTTCAATTCACTCACCCAGGCCGAAGCTATCTGGCGGAATAAAACCGGACGGAAGAACAGCATCCAGGCGGCATCTATTTATGCCCTTACCGGGGATGTCTATTATCAATTGAAGAACTACAACAAGGCAGAAGATTTCTACAAACAGGGCAAAGACATCTATGAGAAATACTTCAGCGACAAGCACCCGGAGTATGTAAAAATTCTTTCCAAGCTCGCCAAGGTGTATTACATGGAAAAGGATTTCAAGGGAGCAAAAAAGAACATCGAAGTCGCCCTCAACAATTACGAATCTTTCATCAAGCAGTTCTTCCCAGCGCTCAGCGAACGGGAGAAAGCAAAATACTGGAATACCATCAAGGGAGACTTTGAATTCTATAATACACTTGCCTTCAGCCAGCTCGAGGACTTCAGAGACCTGTCGGGAAAAGTGTATAACTATCAACTGCTTACCAAGGCGCTGTTATTGAGCTCATCCATCAAAATTCGCGAACGCATTCTCAACAGCAAGGATGAAAATCTGAAAGCGAGCTACAATCAATGGGTCCAAAAGAAGGAATTCCTTACCAACGCCTTGTCCATGAGTACCCAGCAGCTTGCGGATAATGGTATCAATGTTGAGGCGCTTGGAAACGAGGTGGAACAGTTGGAACGCAACCTTAGCGAGAAGTCCGAAATTTTTGGTCAGGGCTTTGAGACCAAACGTATCACTTATGAGAATGTCCAGTCCACGTTGGGGAAAAATGACGTTGCCGTGGAAATGGTGCGCTACCGTTATTTCAATCACACGTTTACAGACTCCATCATCTATGTTGCGCTGTACATTAAGGGGGACAAATCCCGGCCGAAAGCCATTGAACTGCCGGATGGCAAGAAGATGGAGAACCGGTATTTCAAGTATTACCGGAACAGCATCACCGGAAAACTCGCGGACAACAACAGTTACAAAGTGTTCTGGGAGCCCATTCAAAAAGAGATCGGGCAATACGCCACCATTTATATTTCACCGGATGGTGTATACAATCAAATCAATCTGGAGGCCATCCCCACACCGGATGGAAAATATGTCATCGACAATTCCAACATTGTCATCGTAAGCAATACCAAGGATCTCTATCTGCGAAAAGTCAAAGCCAAATCTGCCGGAGGGGCCAACAAGGCCTCCATGTTTGGAAATCCCACCTTCTATCTCTCTGCTTCTCTTGATCAGAAATATCCTGAACTACCCGGCACTGAGAAAGAAGTATCAGAACTGGATGATCTGCTTAAACAGAAAGGCTGGACTACCAGCGAATTTGTCGAGAACTCAGCCAGTGAAGAGCAGGTAAAATCACTTGACAGTCCGCGCATCTTTCACATTGCGACTCATGGCTTCTATACAAAAGCAGAAGATGAAACGGACCAGGAGAACCTGACAGAAAACGAGGCCATGATGGCAGAGAATCCGCTGATGAAGTCCGGGTTATTACTCAAGGGTGCGGGTGACGTCCTGGCGAAAACGAAATACAACTACAACATTGAAAGTGGCATCCTCACCGCCTATGAGGCCATGAGCCTTAACCTTGACAAGACGGACCTGGTGGTCCTGAGCGCATGTGAGACCGGGCTGGGAGAAATCTCCAACGGCGAAGGCGTATATGGTTTGCAGCGCGCTTTCCTTGTTGCCGGAGCGAAAGTTCTGATCATGAGTATGTTTAAGGTCGATGACGATGCCACCCAGAAACTCATACTTAATTTCTACCGAAAGTGGCTGAATACCGGTAACCTGCGCCAGAGCTTTGTCGAGGCAAAGAAGGAACTCAGGGCAGAATACCCCGATCCTATATACTGGGGAGCATTCATGATGATTGGACTGGATTAGACAGTGTCAATGACGATAGAAAAGCTCTCCGCCAAAGACGTGGAGACAATTGGTCTTCTGGCTGAATGGTATCAACGGGAATGGGATATAAAACCGGAAATCACAACCTCAAGATTGAATTCGCATCCTGGCGCTGATATCCTGATTCAGCTGCTCCTCCGCATTGACGGCGTGCCTGCCTGCACTGGAGGAATCTACAATGAAGTGGGACTGCTAAAGGTCTATCCTGATTACCGGAAGTATGGACCCTGGGTTGCACAGGTGTATACTGTGCCGGCCTACCGTCAGAAGGGACTTGGCAGCATGCTTCTCACCGAACTTGAGAAATGGTCAAAACAACAAAACTTCAAAGAGCTGTACTTATATACCAATACAGCTGAAAGCCTCTATGTGCGGAACGGATGGCGTACTTTCGATAAGGTGATTTACCGTGAAAAAGAAACAGCACTCATGAGGAAGTTGTTATAGCATCCCATGGCATAACCGGCCAATCTGTTTAATTCGCAGTCATCCTTTGGATTTACGAACACATCGCTATTTTTGCCGCCGCTATTTGATTTATCCCAATGAAACCTCACGTTATCTGCCACACACTTACCTCCATCGATGGAAGGATCAAACAAACCATCTGGGGACTTTCCGACCATCACAAGTACTTTGAAGAACCTGCCAGTCAGATCAAAGCTGACGCATGGCTGGTAGGCAGGGTAACCATGCAGGAGTTTTCAAGCAAGAAAAAACACAAGTTCCGTTCCGTTTCGGGAAAGGATCTCCGTAAGGATTTTGTGGCACTCCAAACTTCCAACACCTATGCCGTCGTCATCGACCCATCTGGAAAATGCGAATGGGACGGGAATATGGTTTCTACGGAGCATGTCATAGAAGTGCTCACAGAAAAAGTAAGCAACAGCTACCTTGATCACCTACGAGCCAATAATGTCTCCTACATCTTTGGCGGCAAAAAAGACCTGGATCTTGCGCTGGTACTGGAGAAACTCAACAAACTATTCCGGATCAACACTGTCCGAATCGATGGCGGTGGTCATGTGAACGGGGCCTTTTTGAAAGCAGGCCTGATCGACGAGATCAGTCTCGTCCTGGCACCCCTCGCCGACGGAACCATTCACTCACTGGTGGCTTTCGAGGCGGAAGAAGGCTACGGCAAAAGAAAGGCCACCAAACTTAAGCTGAAGTCACTCAAGAAGATCTTTGACGACTACCTGTGGATACGCTATGATGTTGTGAAGGATGAGCCTCAGGTGAAGGCGGTGCCCGGCGGAGGAAAAGCAAAAAAGAAGAAGTAACGATTATCAGGTTGAACCCCGCAGGGTCACATTCAGAAGCTCTTCTTCATGAACTTACGTATTACACGCTGGGTCATCCAGACCTGAGTTATTTCATTCATCAGCACGTCGTGGATGCCTACAATGTTCAACAAGCTGACGAAAACACAAGTCCCATCGGTATCTACTTTTCACTCGCCGGCCTGTACCTGTTTCTGGAAAATGGTTACACCGGCAGGCAGGTTCAGAAAGCACATATGCATATTGCCATGCACAAAAAACCCTGGCCAAAAATAACATTGCCCGCTTACCGGGGAGACATCAAAGTTGCTGATGTTGTACAAAGCCTGCCCGGACCAGAACGCGATCAAAAAATCAAGGATTGGTGCAAGTCGGTTTGGGAAGCATGCGGACCGGTTCAGGAAGAAATTCGTGTTTGGGCGAAAACGGAATTGAGGGACTTCTCCCTATAATTTGCAATTCATTGATGGAATCTGAAATTTGAGGGATGAAATACCTCCCATTCTTACTCCTTGCCCTGACATCCATTTCATGTCAAACTAAAGACAAGCCTGCTCTGGAAAAAGCGTGGTGGAAGGAATCAATCGTTTACCAACTCTATCCGAGGAGTTTCAAAGACAGCGATGGCGATGGAATTGGCGATCTGAAGGGCGTTATCTCGGAGCTGGATTACATACAAAGTCTGGGTGTCGATGCTGTATGGTTCAACCCCATCTTCACCTCACCCAACGATGACAATGGATACGATGTCAGCGACTACAGGGGCATCATGAAGGAATTCGGTACGATGGAAGATTTTGACTCATTGCTGAAAGGTCTTCACCAAAGAAAAATCAAGGTGGTGATGGATCTGGTGGTGAATCACAGCAGCGACGAGCACGAATGGTTCAGGCAAAGCAAGAGTTCCAGATCCAATCCCTACCGAAATTATTATCACTGGTGGCCCGCGGAGAAGGGCACGCCTCCTTATCGATACAGCCTTTTTGACGTAAACCATGACGCATGGATGTATGATTCGGCAACGAATGCCTATTACCTTCATTTCTTCTCGCGCAAGCAGCCCGACCTGAACTGGGAGAATCCGACGCTAAGAAAGGAAGTGTATGACATCATGAAGTTCTGGGCCGACAAAGGGATTGATGGTTTCCGTCTGGACGCCTTTGGGTTCGCTGCCAAGGACACTTTGTGGCCTGCATTTCCAAAAGGGTATGAAAAGAATTTCATGCCCTACTATTCAATGCAAAAGGGACTGCACGACTACCTGCGCGAAATGAATAGCCAAGTACTGTCAAAGTATGACGTGTTGAGTGTAGCCGAAGGCGCCGGCAATTCCCTGCAAGACGCGCATGACCTGGTTGACGCAGACCGGCATGAACTGAACATGGCCTATCCATTTGATTGGATTGACGTTCCCAAAGCAGAAGGATACAGCCTGGTTAAACTTAAGGAGATCATCAGCAGGTTCGACAGTGCCTTCAGACAGAAAGGATGGCTGGCCATGTTCCTGGCCAACCACGACCAGGCGCGCATGGTCAGTCGGTTCGCCAGCGATGCTCCCGAATTCCGGGAGCTGTCGTCGAAGATGCTGAACACCTTCATCCTTACCATGAGAGGAACTCCGTTTGTATATTATGGAGACGAACTCGGAATGTCCAATATCCGGTTCGATCGTATAGAAGACTATCGGGACATGCCAACCCTTAATGAATATCATCGACTGAAGAAGACCGGCGGAGATCTCCAGCAGTTCATTGAAAGCTTGAAATTCGGATGTCGCGATAATGGACGCACACCCATGCAGTGGAATGATCAGTCCGAAGCAGGGTTCACTGCAGGAATGCCGTGGATAAAAGTTCACCCTAATTACACTTCAGTGAATGTTGCTGCGGAATCTAGGGATTCCACCAGCTGTCTCAATTATTTCCGAAGACTCACCAAACTGAGAAAAGATTACCCTACACTCGTTTACGGCACCTATACGTTGTTGGACAAGCGCAATCCGGACGTGTATGCCTACCTCCGTGAACTTGATGGAGAGAGGATTCTGGTTGCACTGAACTTTACAGACCACAAGGCCGATGTCAAATTAGGGCTCACTGTAGCTAAAGCAGGCAGATTGGCTGGAAACTATGCCCAACCCATCGACCAGAAGTTCGACTTTATGAGAATGCGTCCTTATGAAGCCGTCGTCTGGAAACTGGAATGATGCCGGCCATTATTGAAGTTTGGCCATAATCTCAGCGGAATTGGCCATTGCTTTTTTTCAGAGCTGTGGCGGCCCTGGCAGTTCAGAAAAAACGTACAACCGACGTATGTCAATGGTTCACCTTACGTACAAACTGGCTGTTCCGTGGTACAAATGGGCTCCCGGAGACGTACAAAACTGGTAAGAAGACGTTCCGTGAATGTTCCCGGGACGTTCCTGGGTGAGCCCCAATGCGGTGCTCAGACGTTAAAAAGTGGCTTTTTGGCCATTCTGACCAACAGTATTATCTCAAAACCATGACTACGGCCGCAATCACCGTCATTCCCAGGATGAACCATCGGTACATGTGCTCGCTCATCTTGCGGACAATTACGACCCCCAGATAGGCGCCTAGAATTATGGCCGGCGTCACTGCCAGGGCAGTAAGCCATGACTGGCTGTTGATGGTGTGCCAGTAGAACGCGTGAAAAGGCACCTTGAACCAATTTACTACGAGAAAGAACCAGGCCAGGGTACCGATGAAACTGTTCTTCGGCATCCGCATGCTCAGGAAGTAAACGACCATCACCGTACCCGCCAGGTTGCCGATCATAGAGGTGAATCCTCCCAGGAATCCGGCCGCAATGCCGAGATACAGGTTGTCCGGAATCTTGTCACGGCCTCCCAACTCCATCCAGATCATGACGGCAAGGCTGATGAAGATCGTTGCTGCCATAAACATCCGGAACGTTTCTTCAGGAATGTAATTGCCGGCCCAACTTCCCACCACTACACCAATGGCCGACCAGGGAAAAAGAATTTTCAGATGCTGGAAGGAAGCATGGCGATGATAGTACCACACACCAAATACATCAGCTACCAACAACATAGGCAGCATCAGCCCGCTGGATGCTTTCCCGCCAAAGGCAATCGCGAGAAGAGGTACTGACAGCATTCCTGCACCGTGGACACCCGTCTTGGCCATGCCAATGAGAAGTGCGACAAGCACAGCAATTGCAATGGAAAATGGGTCAGCGCTTGGGAACATGGAATGTATTCAGTGAGAGAGGTTGAAGCAAAAAACAATAATCAGCTCTGAGCTATGGCTCACTCGCTCTTGCTTGCTCCATACAGCAGCACAAAAAGCATTGCAAGGATAACGTAGGCGACCAGCATGATCGGCGCACTGTATATCGTTTTTGCGTCCTGGTTATATCTCTTTTCCACTCCGATATGGCGGATCATGGCCATCAGCAATCCGAATGCACCGGTCCCAAACATCATCATCGCAATCACTCTTGGTGTGAGGAACTGCAGTACCGGATGCTCTCCTGGCTCGGCCATCCTGGCCTGTAGCAATTTGTAAAGTGCAAATCCAAGCGTCAGAAGAGAAGTGGCTGTCCGTATCCAGGCCAACAGGGTTCTTTCGGAACCCATAAGGAACTTCTGCCTTGCCAGTTCCTCTTTGACTTCCTTTTTCTTCCTTTTCTTTGTTTCCTTGTCTACCAGAGACACTTCGGTCGAAGGTGCTATCTCTTCCATCTGATTATGGTCAGGATTATTGGGACCCGTAAATTCAAAATTAGTCATTTTCCCGTGCCAATTATTTTGATATTATTACCTATAGAATGAGTTATAGTTGGATTCCGGCCACCTTCGGAATACATCTAAACACAAAAAGCTATGATTACAAGACTCTTATTTACCACTTTCCTTTTAACTGCTTGCTTTACCCTGACCAATGCGCAGGACTCAAAAAAGGAAAAAATTATCGCGGACAGCAAAGAAGCAAAAACAGAGTTTATCAAGGCAGACGGCCAAATGGCCAACCTCTTCAACAAGGCCTACGGATACGTCATTTTCCCCAATGTTGGCAAGGGCGGTTTTGGCGTTGGCGGAGCGGCCGGAAACGGTATTGCTTATGAACGAGGCAAAATGACTGGATCCGCCAAGCTTAGCCAGTTAAGCATAGGTTTGCAGGCTGGAGGCCAGGCGTATCGTGAAGTGATCTTCTTTGAGACTGCAAAGGCCATGGAACGTTTCAAGGACAGTTCACTTGAATTCTCCGCCCAGGTCTCTGCTGTAGCGGTGAAATCCGGGGCCTCAGCAAACGCGAAATATCAGGACGGTGTCATGGTATTTACAATGCAAAAGGGCGGGCTCATGTATGAAGCCTCTGTCGGAGGTCAGAAATTCAAGTACGAAAAGTTCTGATAGCAGCCAACTCTTCTAGACTAACACCTAAACCTTAATAGTCCCACTATGAAAAACATGTTTACATTATTGTTTGTAATGGCCCTCGCCTTAGGAGCACGAGGCCAGGCAGTAGGTATTATCTACATAAACCTGGAAAGAATGCAGGTTCCCGACGGAACGCCGGATCACATCGAATATGAAGCTGGAAAGTCGAGCCTGAACGATGACGGAAAAGCCTACCTCCAATATTTCATCGATAAGTATGCCAGGAATCTGACAACCAAGGACGGCGTGATCATGAAAATTGACCCCGTGCCAGGAGCAAAGGACAAGAATAACATCAATGACAAGGTCGGCCTGAAGCGCGTTGATGCCGTGGCGCAGTATGTCTATAAGAAATCAGATATCCTTCTGAGAAAGGCCGTGATGGATGGCAATTCGATTGTATTCGGAATGACCGGAAGGCACAAGTGAGCAACGACTTATACTTCGGGTTTAACCTTTAGTTCTTCGTTCTTCTTTATTACAAAAAGGGCACTCACGATCACAATATTCTTAATGATGTACTGACCTACCAGGGTCAGACCATATGGAATATTGGTGAACGAAAGCTGAGGAAGCAAAATGAGCGGTGTAAAAGTGCAGGCCATGTGTACAATGACAGCCCAGAATACAAAGCGGTAGTATAGCCTTAACATCAGCAATAATCCCACCCCCACCTCCCAAACGGCAAGGAGGAAAAGACTGGTCTGTTTGGAAAGCAAACCAAAAGTCAGAAGCTGAATGGTCTGGTTGGCAAGATCCTCGGCAGGGCTAAGTGAGGGGAAGAATTTCAGGAACCCGAACCATATGTAAACGATGCCGATACTTGCCTGAAGGATGTTTATCCAATTCATTTGGCTGGACCTGACCTTTTCCATTTTCAACACTTTTATAAAGCAAAATGCGACAGGTTTACGGAATGATTGAATGACTTTTATCTCGCCGTCCGAGACCTGCGTCATTGCAGAACACGAATTCATTCTGATTCGACGGCATGATAAAAGTCATTAACTGCCGTAATCCAAATCATGGGGGCTGCTGGAATAAGGGTCTAGTATTAGACCCTGAAAGCAGACGAAAGGAGCCCGGGAGATTCTTGAGAGCTCTGAAACGTCTGAAATGACCTCTTATATGGAACAATATTCACTGTTGACGCTCTTCATCACCGCCGGGGTTCTGGTCGGCGGGGCCATCGTATTCAGCTACTTTGTAGCCCCCTACCGACCGGGAACGGTTAAGTCAGAACCCTATGAATGCGGGATACCCACTGAGGGACCCACCTGGATCCAGTTTCATGTGGGATATTACCTCTTCGCCATTGTATACCTGATATTCGATGTCGAGACGGTCTTCCTCTATCCCTGGGCGGTAGTGATGAAGGAGATCGGGATGAGGGCATTTGTGGAAGTATTTATCTTTTTCGCCATCCTGGGTCTGGGGCTTTTATATGCCTGGAAGAAAAAAGCTTTGATATGGGAATAGATATAAAATCGGTACCCTACGAGGACTTCAAAGACAACGAAGCACTGGAGGAACTCCGGAAGAGTGGTCACAGCGTCGTGTTGAGCACGATCGATGACCTGATCAATTGGGGTCGGTCGAATTCTGTATGGCCGCTAACGTTCGCAACCAGCTGCTGCGGCATCGAGATGATGGCAACTGGTGCCCCTCGTCATGACTTCGCGCGCTTTGGGATCGAAGTGTATCGCGCCAGTCCACGCCAGGCCGATGTTATTGTCGTGGCCGGGACCATCGTAAGAAAAATGGCGCCCGTGTTGAAACGCCTTTATGATCAGATGGCTGATCCGAAATATGTCATTGCCATGGGCGCCTGCGCGATATCCGGAGGGCCCTTTGTGTACAACTCCTATTCTGTCATCCGGGGTGTAGATCAGGTCATCCCCGTTGATGTCTATATTCCCGGCTGCCCGCCGCGTCCGGAGGCGTTGCTTTATGGCATAATGCAACTTCAGCGGAAGATCAAGGCACTGAAAGACCAGGAAAAGCCTCTGGTTATTACACCAAAAGAAGTTCCTTCTGCCGAAGAAACTGCTAAAATGCTGGCTACAACACCATCGTCCGGAGCTTCGGCCGCTGCACCACAGTCAACCTCCTCTGCAACCGCAACGCCTAACCCTGTTGCACCGCCGTCGGCAGATTCATCCACTTCTCAAAATGCACCGTCATGACCCGGGAAGAATTAACCACATTGATTACAACAAAGTATCCTGATGTAAAAGCGGGTACAATGAAGAAATATCCGGAGTTCATTGTCCCTTCCGAAAAGATCCACCAGCTCTGCAGAGAATTGAAAGATCTGTCTGAAACCAGGATGGACTACCTTTTTGGTGAAACGGCAGCAGACCGGAAGGATGGATTTCATATGGTGTACTTCCTTACTTCCTCCACTCTGGGGCATTGCATCATGCTGCGGGTCGTGCTGTCCGACAAAGTCAATCCTGCAGTGGATACGGTGTGCGATATCTGGAGGGCCGCCGAGTATCATGAACGCGAAGTATTTGATCTTTTCGGCATACGTTTTAATAATCATCCTGATCTCAGGAGAATTTTCCTGGAAGATGATTGGATAGGTCATCCGCTGAGAAAAGACTACAAAGATTCCTTCACCTTAGTCAAATAAGCCATGGAAGAGACCATCGTCGATATTAATCTGAAGGACAAGGAGGAATACATCATCAATATGGGGCCGCAGCACCCCAGTACCCACGGAGTGCTCCGGTTTGAAACCTGCCTGCAGGGTGAGAAGGTTAAATGGATTGTACCCCATTGCGGTTACATCCACCGCGGCATCGAGAAGATGAGCGAAAAACTCACGTACCCGCAAATGATTCACCTCACCGACCGGATGGATTATTTATCGGCTCATATCAATAATGAGGCTGTCGCCCTTTGTGTCGAGAAAGCCATGGAGGTGGAGGTAAGCGACCGAGTTAAATATATACGCACCATCCTCGCTGAATTGACCCGCATTGCTTCGCACCAGTTATGGTGGTCTGCTTTTGGTATGGACCTGGGAGCCCTCACTACATTCTTTTACGGCCTCCGTGACCGTGAAAAGATTCTTGACATCTTCGAAGAGACCACAGGCTCACGCCTCACGCAGAGTTATATAACACCAGGAGGACTGATGCATGATGTCCATCCGAACTTCCAGAAAAAAGTCAAAGAGTTCTGTAAGTACTTCCGCACCAAGCTTCCGGAATATGACCAATTGCT
>JBDHXU010000069.1:0-17799 GCA_039810905.1 Cyclobacteriaceae bacterium
AAACCGTAAAGACTGCAACCATTTGGCCTTCAAGTGAGTCAAAGGGTTTATGAAAATGACCCTGCTCATCACCTTCGTTTCAATCGCAGCGATGGCTCAGAAAAGTCCTTCCGCTGAGATTGGCAACAATCCTTCAGCCGGCGGCTATTTTAAGAACGGGCCCGTAAATGTATACTATGAAGTTTACGGAGACGGTAAACCGCTGGTGATCATACATGGCAATGGTGGCTCGATCCGGGGCCGGGCACAGTTCATAGAAGAATTCTCAAAAAAATACAAGGTGATAGCCATGGATAACCGTTGCCATGGCAAGACGGACTGCCCTTCACCTCATCTCACCTATGAGCAGATCGCCGGTGACCTCAATGCGCTCCTTGCCCGCCTCAAAGTCGATTCAACTTTGGTGTGGGGTCACAGCGATGGAGCTATCGTCGGGTTGTTGTTGGCCATGAAGTATCCTGACAAAGTGAAAAAACTGCTTGCAAGTGGAGCCAACCTAAGACCTGATACTACGGCGGTAGATCCTGCTGTCTTTCCGTTGCTGGAGAAGATGCGCCCTCAACTTATGAAAGACAGCATACTGAGCAAGCGGTTTCAACTATTGATGACTGAGCCGCATATCCCCGCGAGAGACCTTCACACAATTAAAGCCGATGTGCTCGTCATGGCTGGTGATCGGGATATTATCCGAAATGAACATACGTTAGAAATCTTCAACAACATTCCTGGTGCCTTACTCTGCATCCTTCCCGGCACCACACACGGAGTCTACCAGGACCGGCAGAAGTGGTTCACCGAAATCCTCTATGATTTCTTTGATAAACCTCAGCAGAAACTGACTTCCGTGGAACTGATGAAGAGAAGCATGAAGTGAAGGATCCCTGAACAAAACAAAGCCCTGAGGGGTTCTCCCACAGGGCTTACGATTTTAAGTTGCGGTCCGGACGGAACCGCCCCTTTTTACAAGACTTTTCCAAAGTTGCTCGATCTTTTTCGTTTGCAGCCTAAAAACGAGGTCATGAAAGTAAGATTGGTAAAGGGAGAGCAAGAGTTGGCAAAATAAACAGAAAACCAAACCGAAAACGCTCTCTATTGTCATTGTGGTCGTCGGCATGTGATTCATCGGAAGCATTTTCAATTCACATTGCATCGTCGGGAAGAACCTTTACTTCGATAGTCGTAATATCGATAATGCGCCTCGTGTGACGACTATGAATACAATTGCGCCGATCACCAGGTCAGGATATTTTGAATCTAGCAGAAAGACCAGTGCACCAGCTGTAATAACTCCCATATTGATGATAACATCATTCGAAGTAAAAATCATACTTGCCCTCATGTGAGCCTCCCGGCTTTTCGATTTTTGAAGTAGGTATAGGCAAAAAGTATTTCCAATAAGTGCAAAGACTGAAACAAACATCATCATTTTGAAGTCTGGCACCTTTTCATACTCAATGAATCGTCTGACAACCTCAATGAGTCCGATCAGTGCTAAAAAGAGTTGAAAGTAGCCACTAATGCCTGCAATCCCTTTCTTTCTTGCGATTGTGCCCCCAACAGCGAAAAGACTGAGACCATACACTAATGCATCAGCCAACATATCCAGACTATCGGCAACCAATCCCATTGAACGGGAGATAATGCCAGTCACAATCTCGATCAGAAAGAAGCTAAAATTGATGACGAGCACTTTCCAAAGAAGGCCGGACTGAACTTTGTCCGACTCAATGACAGCCTCTGAGGCTAGGGTTTCGGTGGATTCAAGAGATGCAGAGAAATCCAATGAGTCAATTGATTCCCTTATGGCAGAAAGACCTCCTTCGTGAATTATCGTAAGTCTTCGGCTTGGAATGTTAAAGTCCAGCGCACGAATACTATCCAATCCTTCAAGTTTTATTCGAACCATGGTTTCCTCTGCGGCACAGTCCATTTTCTTTATTAAGAATATCGATTTTTCCATTTCAGCTAAAAAAGAATCGAAAGCTGTAGTCGCGCCTTGTAAAAAATGATAAAGCAAGATAAAGAATTACAAAGGGAGATTTCATGAATCAAATGGAAGAATACTTTTGCCCAAAAAATAGACTAGCAATTAGAAAAACTGCTCACCAACATTTTGTTTTTTGGTTGGGCCTTTGATTTTCTTTCTATGGCGAAGTATAACTTCAATCTTAGGAACCCAGGTAAGTTGTGTCTCTGTCCGATTTACCTAATCATCAGGTACGATAACTTGAAGCTGGTTTATCCTACTCAAGAATCCATCCCTCCCGAGCATTGGAATCCGGTAACTTTATAAGTTCATCGGCACTCCCAGTTGCACTGCCCCTACTTCCAGCCTTTTGGCTTCTACGATACCAAGAATTTGACCATTTACAACCAGCGCATAGTAGGCAGGACCGCTGGCGGTTGGGAATTCCTCGATCGCGTGGTTGGTAAGTCTGGCTAGATCAGTTGCTTCAGAGTAAGGCACAACATGCCAACCTTCAGATTTAAGCTGCGCGTCAATGCGGATCCTACGGGTAGCACTTTCAGATTCAATAGGCACAGAACCTGAAATTTAAGACTTACCAAGAAAACCAAGGCACAGCATCAATTAATCATTTTGAATCTAATCCAGAACCCTCAATAAAAAGAGTAATTACGAAGTCCTTGCCAACAAGAGAATGCGTCCGATTTATTAAATCCATTAATTCAGCCAAATTGCATTAGTGGAAAAATAAGACTATGGAAACGAAAGCGCAAAGGACAGAATGGATTAACGCAATAATTTCACCGCAAGTGGAATTACTTGAAGCAAGGGCCAAGCAAATTGACCTCACGCAAAACTACAAAGCAAAGCTAAAGGGAAAAGAAACAGTTGAAGTTCCCGAAATAAAGCAGCAAATAGAAGAATTCTGTGCAATGCTTGAAGAGATTTCTAGTGATGCACTTCAACATTTGCCAGATTTCCGTCTTCAGCAGCTGTGCGATTCTCTCAACAAGATCTACTCAATACTTTCACAACTGCACAACCATGAAAGGCAGCCTGATAGAACAGATAAAGATCAAAAACAAATTTACATTCAGTTCTTTCAGTACCCTAATGATGCAAGTTACTATCCAGCATTGAGACAAGTAGCTTGGCCGATAATAATTGAAGCTACTGCATTAAGGAATAAGAGTATGTATTCAGGATCTGGATTGAAAGTCATCGCGGATAATGTGTCAGCTTCATCTAAAAAGTTAAATGACCTCCAAGAAATACTCTCTGCCGCGAAGAATGAACTAGCTAAAGAAGGCATATCAAAACATGCCCAAATCTTTGCGGAACAGTCGAAGGTCCATAGAACAAATTCAACGATATGGGGTATAACTACTTTGATTTTAACAATCACAGATGCCCTTACAATTCTTGGTTTCTATTATCAGGTGCGTGAATTACCTACCATAAGTATCCAGTTGAGTGTTCTAATACTATTGATGATTTCACTGGTTTCATACACGATAGTGATTTCGACGAGGAATTATTTCGCCGAGAAGCATAATCAAATGATAAATAATCACAAGGCAAACTGCTTGGGCTCATACGATACTTTTACCAAATCCGCAACTGACGAAATCAAAAGTATGGTTCTTCAATACACTACTCAAACTATATTTTCGCAGTTTGATCCCGGATTTCTTAATAAGGATTCGATTCAATCACCATCCCCAGTAATTGAATTACTCAGAAATGTGACAAATGAGAAAAAAAGTAATTGAAAATTAGAAGCCCTTAGACAATCGCAATCTCAAACCTCAACATAACTTGATTATAATACTTTCAAAGCTATGCCAGTTACAAGAACAATCTGGAAGTCACCATTCACATTGGAAAATGTACCGCAATGGACTTGCCCCGTTTGCCATAAAGGCATCCTGAAAGGAGATAAAACAACCATAAAAGTGTTTGAGAATGAAGCATCAAAAAGGGCCCATGATAACGAAAATTGGGAACCTGAATGGGTTTCTGGTAGTTATATCGGTCATTTGATATGCAATAATGATTCCTGTGGCGAGTCAATTGCTTCAATTGGAATCATGATGGTCGAATCAGACTATTACTTTGATAAAGACGGGCAAGAACAATATACCTATTCTCAATTCCTTTATCCAAAATCATTTATTCCAGCACTCCAACCATTCAAAGTCAGCGAAGAGATCCCCAGTCTTATTCGAACTGCAATTATTAGTTCATTTGATATCTATTGGATAGACACTTCGTCGTGTGGAAATAAGATTAGAGTTATTGCTGAACGAATAATGGATGACCAATCAATCCCTAAGACATATATAGACAACCACAAGAAGCGGAGGTCCTATCCCCTGCATCGAAGAATCAATTTCTTTGAAAAAATACATCCTAACGAAGCCCGGCTATTGATGGCTATTAAGTGGATTGGAAACTTTGGAAGTCATCAAAGCGAAAGCCTGACTCTAGACGACCTGCTGGACGCCTATGAACTGCTTGAACACGTTACAAACAGTCTTTATGCCAGGAAAGAAGCCGAAAGGATTAAGAGGTTAAGTAAGGAAATTCTCAAAAGGAAGAAACCACGTGGGGTAAGAATAAAAAAGAAAAGAAAATAGACAAACCTTGACCATTACCTTGACCACTTAAACAAAAAAGCCCTCAAATGAGGGCTAATTGCATGTTTTCAGCGGTCCGGACGGGACTCGAACCCGCGACCTCCTGCGTGACAGGCAGGCATTCTAACCAGCTGAACTACCGGACCTAATATCTTTTAACTCTCAATGAACTATTTCCTTACCATTAGCAAGCCGAACCCCGACCTTCCCGCCATAGCGGGACATTCTAACCAGCTGAACTACCGGACCAATTTCTCTCCAAACTTCTTGCAGGCCTTAAGCATTCCCGAAGGTCCCGACGACCTCCGTCGGGATAACCAGCTGAAACGGACCTTTCCCTTGTTTTGAGGCAGGACCTCCATAACAAGGGTGCAAAGATAAGTCTTGAACGGTTTAATCCAAATCTCTGACTGGACCCGGAAATAATGCCGCCCCGGACTCGCTCGGAAATGATAACTTCGTATTCCATCACATGATAACCATGAAACTCCACAGCATTCTGATTACAGCGCTTTTCCTCTCGTTGCGCCTGTTTGGGCAAACCCCGGAAAAGTTGGACACGGTAACCATCAACACCATCAAAGACGAAGGCTTCAACCGTTCACAGGTGATGCATACCCTCAGCATGATTACAGATGTGTACGGTCCCAGGCTGACCAATTCACCTGGGTACCGGAAAGCTGCGGAATATGCCAAGGCTACCCTGGAATCGTGGGGGCTACAGAACGTACACTTCGACGACTGGGGTGAGGACTTTGGAAAGGGTTGGTACCTTAAAAAGTTCAGTTTGCAGGAATTGGAACCTGTATATACTCCCCTCGTCGCCTACGCAAAAGCCTGGAGTCCGGGGCTGAAAGGACCAGTTACCGCTGAGGTCGTTTATCTGGATGCCAAAACTGTTGAAGAGGTTGCGAAATATGTCGGAAAACTGAAAGGCAAGCTCGTGCTCTTCTCACCACCTACGCCGGTCAGTCCGGGTTTCAAGGCTGATGCCAAAAGGTTCAACGACAGCACCCTGCTGGTAATGGCCAATGCGGCTCCGGAAGAAAACCAGGATGGCTTCCGTTTCAACATGGAGGCCCAAAAACTCAATTACGCCAAGTGGGACCTTTGTATGAAAGAAGGTGCAATTGCTGTGTTGGAAGCCAGTCCTTCCTACCGATTGGAGGACGGTACAATCGCAGTACAGGGAGCAACCGTTCCCTATCGTCCGGAAGTAAGTTTTGAAAAAAGGATACGCGTTTATGCAGCCGATGCCCCTAAGATTCTTCCACAGGTGGTTGTCGCTGACGAACATTATAACCGCATGGTAAGGCAAATCCAAAACGGGAACCCGGTAAAACTGGAATTGACCATGGAGACAGAGTTCACACCAGCAGAACATGGGTTCAATATCATTGGCGAGATTCCGGGCACGGACCTGAAAGACGAAGTCGTTATGATCGGCGCACACTTTGACTCCTGGCATGGCGGTACTGGTGCGACCGACAATGGCGCAGGTTCTGCGGTTATGATGGAAGCAATGCGCATCCTTAAAGCAATTGGCAAAAATCCCCGGAGAACGATCCGGATTGGACTTTGGGGTGGCGAAGAGCAGGGGCTCCTCGGATCAAGATCATACGTCAAGCGTACTTTCGGAGAGCGCCTTGACAAAACCAGACCTTACGACTCCATCACGCTGAAACCACAGGCGTCAAAATTCTCAGTGTACCTGAACATGGATAACGGTACCGGCCGCTATCGGGGTGTCTATCTGCAAGGCAATGAGTCAGCTCGCCCGGTTTTCCGCAATTGGCTCGTCCCCTTCGCAAAATTGGGAGCGTCTACCCTCACGATCGAAAACACCGGCGGAACGGACCATCTCTCATTTGATGCTATCGGGCTACCCGGGTTTCAGTTCATCCAGGATCCTATCGAATATTCCACGCGAACCCACCACACAACCATGGATGTGTATGACAAGGCGATCGAGGGAGATTTGAAGAACAATGCAGTAATCACTGCCTCCTTTGCCTGGATTGCAGCGAACCGCGATGGCCTCTTTCCGAGGAAAGGAAACACTTCAATCAGTATCAAATCAGACCGGTAACCCGTAACCCTGGATACAGTATCTCATGTCGCAGAAAGAATACTACCTCATCCTCCCTCTCCTGCTGTACGGACTTGGCATCACAGACCTTATCAACTCGTGGCGCTCTTTCCTCAAACCCGAGCAAAGATATTTGCCTTACACCCTCACTTCCATCCTCCTGCTCGATACCTCCTTCTGGAACTTCTATCAGATGTTCGACTGGATTAAGGAAGATCATTTTAGCAACTACCTGGTGTACATGAAGATCCTGGCAGCCCCACTTGTGTTTCTGGTCGTCGTGGCCATCTTTACCCCGGAAGAAAGCACTGCCAGTCTGAAGGATTATTTCCACCAAAACATGCGCTCCGTATTCGCACTTCTCGCTCTTTTCATCTTCCTGCACTTCACGCTCGACCCGCATGAATTCGTGTGGGAAAGAATGGGCGCCATTGCCCTGTTGCTGGCGATCGCCATCACACGCAAAACGTGGCTCATCTATGCCCTGCTCATTTTCAGGGCAGTAACACTGGCGGTGGTGTTAGGGTAGTTTGGGATTAGGGGTTTCGAGTTTCGAGTTCCTGGTTCCGGGTTTCGGGTTTGAACAAGCGAAATTTCAACATGTTCATCCCCATATATTCTTTGTCGTTCAGATAACACCAACGGGTAACCTCACTTCATCCCATATTCCATCACCATAAAGGTGCCGGGAATGACCTTCGGACGTGGATTAGGATTCTCGGCTGTAGCGGCCGGTGTTTCACCGTACTGGGCCGTGGTAACAAACAGATGATGGGTAACAGGATCAAGCGCAATGGTCCGGGCTCCTGGCGCCGTCTCTATGGTCTGAATGACCTTGTACTCATTTGCAGATGTCTGCTGCACAACCGTGATCGTACCTTCACCATTAGAACTAAAAGCCATCTTCAGTTTCGGATCAAATGCGGCGCCGTCTACCCTCTTGCCAATCGGAATCTGCGTGATAATGTTTCCTGATTTTGAGTCGATAACCATCATCATTCCGTTATGGCAGACGCTGAACAGGCGATTATTCTTCTTGTCAAGCGCCAGCCCGGTCGGCTCCTCGCAAGGTGAAATCTTCCAACGGTTCTTTACCGTAAGGGTGCGGGCATCAAATGAAACTATTTCGTTGGCATCTTCAAGGTTTACGAAGATGGTGCCCTCCTCGTCGGTTGCACCGGCCTCCAACGCTGTTCCCCCCAGGTCCAGCGTACCCACCACCTTGTTGTTCTCCATGTCGATGGCCGTAGCGGTCACATCGCTATGATTAAAAATAAATACCCGCTTTGAGAAGCTGTCGTATAACAGTGCGTCAGGATTCTTTCCGGTGGGTAATTCAACGATCGGTTTCAGGGTCTTCAGATCAAAAATCGTCGCCGAGTTGCTGCGCCCATTGGTGGTAATCCCCTTTCCGGAAGACGGTACCGCAATAACACCGTGAACGCCCTGCAGCCCTCCGATAACACCCTTCTTTTCATGGGTCTTCAAGTCCAGCACCTCCACCTGAGTTGCGTGTGAAAGGTAGAGTGTGTTATTCTTTGAATCCACACTCAGGTAGTCCCATCCTCCTTCCCCTCCTATTACCGTCTTTTTGATGAGATGAAATCCTTCCTGAGCGATGCATACATGTGCAAGGAGGACGGTGACGATGAGCATGAAATGATTCTTTTTCATTGGGATGGGGTTAAGATGCTGATACCAAACGCCTGATAAAGCAGGCACTTCTTACTTGTTATTCACAAGCTGGAATTTGGGAAGGAATTCTGTGGAAAATCTGGAGATCAGGCCATCGTCTCTCCACATAAACCGATGAATTCCTGAAATACACGCTGCGTCTTCAGTCTTTCCACAGAATTGGTAAACACCTTGAGGCGATGAAAATAAACGCTCTTCTCCTGGTCGTCTTGGCCTTCCTGGCGGGGTGCAACCCTCGAAATCCATACACCCGATCCTACGTGTCGGACCGGGTGAAACATCAGACGGAGTTTGAAATGACGCAACAAAAGCCTGCCGGCAAATTTGAAATGCCGCCGGGTGCTAGTCTGGCCGACGGGATAACTGAGGATGAAGCGGTAACCATTGCCCTTTGGAATAATGAACAATTCCAGGCAGACCTTGCTGCGATTTCATTTGCTGCCGCAGACGTAAAGGATGCCGGAATCATTCCCAATCCGCTTCTGCAATACCTTTCTCCCAATGGAGGGATCGTGGCGCAAGCCTACATGTATTTTTACCTTGATCAACTCTGGCAAAGGCCGCATCGAATTGCCGCAGCCAAACGGGATGCTGCAAAAGTGGCGGAAAACATGGTGCAGCGGAGTTTCACTTTGATCCGGGACGTGCAATTGGCCTATGCTGACCTCTCCCTGGCGCGTCAGCGAGCCAGGATTCTTGGAGAGAATGCCGGCATCAGGAGACAGATGAGTGAATTGGCAACATCAAGACTGAGAAACGGGGACATCAGCGAGCTGGAAGCCATCACCGCTAAGATGGACTCCGCCAATGCCATGGATCTCCTCATGAGAGTCCGCCAGGATACAAGTGTATTCAAATACAGATTCAACACTTTGCTGGGGCTGCCCACCGACACATCAGTCTATCTCGCACAAACGGAACCTGTCATCGCCCATATCGTTACCCGCGAAGATCTGTTGGATATTGCTTACAGCAATCAACCCGAGCTGACTGCATCCCGGAATGCAATAGAAGCCGCAGGCCACCGGCTTGGATGGGAACGCTCACGCATTGCGGTGCTGACGGCAGTGCTCAATGGACAAAACTTTGCAGGAACACCTTCGGCAGAAAAGCCCTTCCCTCAAACCTTTGATCTAGGCCTACGAACCGAAGTGCCTATTTTCAGTTGGAACCAAGGGAAGATCTCCAGGGCCAAAGCCGAGATAGAGCAGGCTTCCCACAACTATATAGCTCTCCGGCAACGGGTAGCGCTTACCGTTTCAGAGGCCTACGCCCGTTACGAACTTGCAGTGAATTCTTACCAGCTGTGGAACACTACGGTCATTCCGTCCCTGGAACAGGCAGCATTACTGTCGATAAATTCTTACGGCACCGGAGACATCTCCTATCTGCCGGTGCTGGAGGCCAACCGGCAATTGCTTGATGCAAGGCTGAAGCAGGCCGAAGCCTCGGCAGAACTTCGCCGTTCGGTTAGTCAAATGAATTACTCACTGGGAAAAAGGATCCTCAATCAGTAGAAATGAAAAGAACCATCCTGATCATCACCGTCGGGTCGCTTGTGCTGGGAAGTGCCTGCTCTAAGAAGACCGAATCCAAAAAGACGCCGCCATCATCCATAGATAATCCCGTCAAGGAATCACAGCTTACCACATTGAAGTTGACGGAAAGTGCGGTTTTGCGATTGGGTATAAAGGCACAGGCAATCGAAGAAAAGGAAGCCCATCATACCAGAACCTATAGCGGGGAAGTCACTGCCTTGCCCGGGCAGTCAATGACCATGACGGCACCGGTTTCAGGAACTATTCTGGGTCTGCAAGACGGCAAGCTGCCCCAGGCGGGCGCTCAGGTAAAAAAAGGACAAGTGCTCTACCGGCTATTGATCCTGCCTTCAGAAAAGGACCTTATCAGTGCACAGGAGGATGTCAAGTTGCGTAAAGTTCAGGTTGAGGTTGCCACAGAAAAGCTTAGAAGAGCCGATCAGTTGTATAAGGACAAAGCCGGCAGCCTGCGCGCATTACAGGACGCGGAAGCCGAGTTGGCCAATGTATCAGCAGGAATGCGTGTGGCTGAGGCCCGCGTCGAGCTCATGAAAGGTAACTCAGGCAGTGACGTGTCAGAGAAGTTGTCAACGCTGAACATAGAGTCAGCAGTGTCTGGGTTCATTCAAAAAGTCTATGCTTCGCCTTCGCAAGTCGTTTCAGCCAATGCGCCGGTCATGGATGTGAGCGCACTGAGCCCTCTGTGGGTAAGGGTACCTGTTTATGCAGGCGACCTGAACATTGTAGACAGTAAACTTCCTGCCCATATCAGGAATCTTTCGGACTTCCACGGGTCGTCCGATGACCGCGAGGCCAAGCCGGCCAATGGTCCTCAGACTGCTGATCCGTTGAGCACCTCAGCAGATTTCTTCTACCAACTTGCAAACCAGGACGGGCTCTTCCGTCCGGGGCAAAAGGTCAGCGTCACCGTACCTCTGAAATCGAATAAGAAGACACTGGCCATTCCCTTCTCCGCCATTGTGTACGACATATACGGCGGCACATGGGTATATGAGATGGCATCGGCAGAAACATTTATCCGGAAGCGCGTTGAAGTTTCCGATGTTGAGGATGGAATGGCATTGTTGCGCAGAGGGCCGGCTCAGGGAACGATGATAGTCATTGAGGGTACGGCAGAATTATTTGGTACTGAATTCGGAGGGGCCAAGTGATGCGCTGGATCGTTTCTACAGCTCTCCGCCTGCGCCTGGTCATTGTGGTCCTTATGGGGATACTCATGATCGCAGGATCCGAGATACTCAAGAACAGCGCCTTTGACGTGTTCCCGGAGTTTGCCCCACCGTATGTGGAGATTCAGGTTGAGGCCCCCGGCCTTTCCACTGCTGAAGTCGAAGCTCTGATTGCAGTCCCCATAGAAAACGCGCTCAATGGGACCCCATTTTCAACGAGGCTTCGGTCGAAATCAGTTCTTGGACTTGCTTCCATTGTGGTTCATTTTGAAAGCGGCACAGATGTAATCAGGGCGAGGCAGCTCGTACAGGAGCGCATTTCACGCGTCACGCCACAACTGCCGACAGTCGCTCGCCCTCCGGTTATGCTCACACCGCTGTCTTCAACCAGTCGCGTGATGAAAATAGGCGTCACTTCGAAGACGCTTTCGCAGATGGACATGACCACGCTGGTGCGATGGACCGCGCGACCTCGTATGATGGCTGTACCCGGTGTGGCGAATGTGGCCATCTGGGGTCAACGCGACCGGCAGCTGCAGGTAAGGTTGAATCCTGAAAGGCTCTTCGCCAACAACATCAAGCTTAACCAGGTAATTACCGCAGTCAGGGAAGCGACTGCGCTGCTGGGTGGCGGGTTTATCGATATGCCCAATCAGCGAATGGCTGTCTCCAATGTACCTGACATCTACAGTGCCGATGATCTGGCAGCCATTGCAATCAAGGTTGGAAACGGCGCCCCCATCCGGCTTGGCGACCTTGCAGAGGTGACCGAAGGTTACCCGGCACCCATCGGCGATGCCATCATCAACGACGGCCCCGGCCTGCTATTGATCGTTGAAAAGCAACCGCAGGCCAACACCCTGGAAGTAACCCGGAATGTGGAAAAGGTTATCGAGGAGCTGAAGCCAGGTATGAAGGAACTGGATTTTGACTCTACCATCTTCAGACCCGCGACGTTCATAGAAATGTCTATCCACAACCTCAACAGGGCATTGCTGCTGGGCTGCGTTCTGGTCATTCTTATTCTTTTCTTTTTTCTAAAAGATTGGAGAACTGCACTAATCAGTGTACTGGCCATCCCAACGTCATTGATTGTTGCTGCATTGGTGCTTCACTACCGCGGAGGGACCCTCGATACGATGGTGCTGGCCGGACTGGTATTAGCCCTCGGCGAAGTGGTAGACGATGCCATCATTGACGTTGAAAATATCGTACGCAGGTTGCGTCTCAACAATCTTCTCGCGAAGCCGCAGAAGCACTTCAAGGTTGTATTGGAAGCTTCGATGGAAGTCCGGAGTGCAGTAGTGTATGGCAGCATCATTGTTGCCCTGGTGCTAATGCCTGTCTTTTTCCTACCGGGGTTGTCCGGCTCGTTCTTCAGGCCGCTGGCGTTATCATACATGCTCGCCATCCTCGCCTCCCTTTTCGTGGCACTGACCTTTACTCCGGCACTGGCTTTGATGATTCTTCCACGGAGGTACAGCAGCGATAACCCTGATCACAAGGTTCCAGGGGATCCCCCTCTCGTTCATTGGCTAAAGGTCAGATATGAAAGAATTCTCACGGGCCTTCTGGAGAAAAAGAAACCTTTGCGCCTGCCCATCATGTTTACCGCTATCGTGCTGGTAACCTTTCCCTTCCTGGGTGAAGAGTTTCTTCCCCATTTCAAGGAGTATGACTTTCTCATGCACTGGGTGGAGAAACCCGGCACCTCGCTGGAGGCAATGGATCGCATTACAGTCCTGGCCAGCAAAGAGCTGCGAGCCATTCCAGGTGTCAGAAATTTCGGCTCCCATATAGGACGAGCAGAAGTTGCCGATGAGGTGGTAGGGCCGAATTTCACTGAATTATGGATCAGCATTGATCCTGGAGTGAATTATGACGAAACCGTCAAAAAGATTCAGGAAGTGGTAGACGGATATCCCGGACTTTACCGGGATCTTCTCACCTACCTTCGTGAGAGAGTTAAAGAAGTCCTGACCGGTACCAGCGCCAGCATAGTGGTTCGGATTTTTGGTTCCGACCTGGAAGTTCTTCAAACCAAGGCAAGAGAGGTCGGCGATTCCCTCGCCCATGTGGAGGGAATATCCGATCTTAAAGTTCAGCCAATGATCCTTGTACCTCAAATCGAGGTGAAGTTCAGGCCAGAGTCAGCTGCTCAATTCGGCTTGACGGCTGGCGATGTGCGGAGAACCATCAACACCGTAATTAACGGAACGAAAGTCGGCGAGATCTATGAGGAGCAGAAGATTTTTGACGTGGTGGTATGGGGGAACCTCAATGAGAGAACCAATATTGAAAGCGTCAGGAATCTTCTCATTGATATTCCTGGCGGCGGCCGCGTTCCGGTCAAAGATGTAGCCGACGTTTATATTGCTCCAACGCCCAATGAAATCACCCGTGAATCCTCTTCCAGGAGAATCGATGTTACTTGTAACACGAAAGGCAGGGCATTGGGCGCCGTTGCGCGGGATATTGAAACCAAACTGAAAGGAATCTCTTTTGGAAAGGGATATCATCCCGAGGTGCTGGGTGAATATGCAGAACGGCAGGCCTCTCAGAATAGATTGAACCTTTTCGTTTTGTTGTCGGTGGTGGGAATATTCCTGATCCTGTACGCAGACTTCAATTCAATCAGGACTTCATTCCTCATCATACTGTGCCTTCCCTTTGCTCTCTCCGGTTGCATTGTAAGCGCATGGCTGGCAGGTGGGGTTCTCTCTCTTGGGTCATTGGTAGGCTTTGTGACCGTACTGGGTGTTGCTACCCGGAATGCCATCATGCTTATAAGTCACTATCGCCACCTGCAGACTCATGAGGGTGAGGCCTTCGGAACCAGGATGGTAATCCGGGGCGCGATGGAACGTATGGCCCCGATACTCATGACGGCATCTGCTGCCATATTGGCCTTGTTGCCCATCATAGTTTCCGGAAATCAGCCAGGTCAGGAGATTGAGTTTCCAATGGCGGTGGTCATCACGGCGGGTATCGTCACTTCAACTCTTCTTAATTTACTTTACCTTCCTGTGGTCTATCTTAAATTTGGAAGGCCTTTTGATCGTGAAGATGAATAGTGTTAAGCACAAGGTTGAGCATGCCATCAGATACAGATTTACGCATTAGCTCCAAAGAATCTCACAAAGGAATTCGCTAAAATGCGGTTGAGTGAGCGGCATTGTGATTTCCAGGCATGAAAGTTCTTGTCATTGAGGATGAAAAAGACCTGCTACAGGGCATCCTGAGTGCCCTCAGGCAGGAAGGCTACGTCTGCGAAGTTGCGCAAAGCGCGTCGGAAGCGAGCGAAAAGGCAGGGCTTTATGATTATGATTGCATACTGCTCGATGTGAACCTCCCGGATGGTAATGGACTTAAAATCCTGAGGGAAATCAAGGCGAAAGGCAAGACCGACGGCATCATCATCATCACAGCCCGAAACTCTCCGGACGACAAGGTAGCTGGATTAAACCTTGGCGCTGATGACTACCTTGCCAAACCTTTCTACATGCCTGAACTGATTGCACGTGTTTCCGCAATCATAAGGAGGAAACGTTTCGAAGGCAACAACCTGGTCACCTTCCATGAAATCACCATCGACCTTCCCGGCAAGCAGGCCAGGGTAAATGACACCCCCCTCGAACTTACACCCATGGAGTTCTCCCTTTTGGTCTTCCTGCTTGCCAACAAGAACCGTGTGGTGTCTAAAAATGCAATTGCAGAACATTTGTCAGGAGATGATGCAGACCTGATGGACAAATATGATTTCATATACACCCATGTAAAAAACCTGAAAAAGAAGCTAACCGAAGCCGGCAGCAAAGACTACGTAAAAAGTGTATACGGTTTGGGATATAAATTCATGGCATGAGATTACTTCAAGTCAGTCTTCGCGGGTCGCTGCTATTTTCTCTGATGATGATCCTGGTGAGCATTCCTGTTTCTTTTTTCACCATCCGCGCCCTGTTAAACAAGGAAGTGGATGAGTCCATTGCAGCTCAGGCAGATCAGTTTATGCAGCACATCCAGAGCTTTGAGTATTTGGATGACCTGGAGACCGACCTTCAAGTGCTGGATAAGCTTTCATCCAACATCCATATTACTCCTTCCAACGGCGAAATACATACAAACTATCGCACACTCACACTCTACGATAGCCTCGATCACGAGGAAAAGCCGTACAGAAGATTCGAGTCAGGCGTGGTGATCAAGGGGAAGCCTTACAAGCTTGTCGTGCGCATGTCCCTGCTGGAAACCAATGACCTCGTTAAAGCAATAGGACTTGTTCAACTGGCTGTGTCTGTCATTCTTGTAGCAGGTCTTCTGTTCTGGAATCGTTTCCTTTCCCGCAGGCTGTGGAAACCATTTTACAGGACCCTGGAGCAACTCAAAGCATACGAACTGGACAAGAATGAAGCGTTACCAACAGAGGAATCCGGAATCACAGAATTCAACGATCTCAACAAGACCGTCAGTCACCTCGCAGCGCGGAATCATGAAGTATTTGCCCAGCAGAAGGAATTCATAGAAAATGCTTCCCATGAGCTTCAAACGCCCATCGCCATTTTCCAAAGCAAACTGGATATGCTCATGCAAAGCCCAAGCATGACAAAGGATGATGCTGACACCATCATGGAGCTTGAATCCACAGCTCAGCGGATGGCTAAACTAAACAAGAATCTCCTCTTGCTGAGTCGAATCGACAATGAGCAATTCCTTAGCAAAGAGGATATCGAACTTTCGGACCTGATTGAAAATCAGATCAGAATTCTGGGATCACTTGCAGGGCCAACCCAAATAAGCATTACCACCCGGCTTGAAAAGCTCAGGATTATAACCAATCGAACTTTATTGGAGGTTCTCGTCACCAACCTCCTTCATAACACAGTTCGACATAGTCCGAAAGGATCAGAAATCATCGTTGAAATAACAGGGAACCGGCTGACGGTATCAAACAGCGGATCTGGTCAGGCACTGGATCTGGAGAAGATGACACGCCGTTTCCAGAAGAAAAGCGAAGATCATAACAGCATGGGGCTTGGGCTCGCCATAGTAAAGAAGATCTGCGATAATAATAACTATTTGCTTGCATACACTTTTAAGGGTGGAAGGCATGTCTTCACAGTAAGTTTTGTCGTATGAAAGAACATCCATAACCGGAGGGTTATTAGTCCAACCTCATCTCTTTCATCTCGGCAACGGCCCTCTCCAAAGTGATGCAGATGTCTTCGGCGATGGCAGGTACAAAATCAATTTCTCCCTTACGGATCAACTCTTCGGCCTGCGCTGCCAGTTTTCTGGTGTTCTCCAGGCCTATCATGATAAGCGAAGATTTTGCTCGATGAATGGCTTCGACAGCGCTGGACCAGTTACTTTCATTCACTGCGGATCGGATTTCTTCCACGTCCCTGGGCAGGTTGGTTACCAGCGAGTCCAGCATAGTCCTTACAAAGCCCTTGTCATTCTGCGATGCCTCCTCCAAATACCGGAGGTTAACCAACCCCTTGGTCGGATTCATCATTGAAGCCGGTGATTGTACACCACTTTGTCCTGCCGGGATGCACTTCCGGATGCCTTCATACAACTGCTCAGGCGTAAACGGCTTCAGCACACAGGCATCCATCCCCGACTGAAGGCATTTTTCGATATCCTTTCTGGCTGCATGGGCGGTGAGTCCGACGATAGCGACTGAACGGAAGGGCTCTGCTGCTTTCCTGATTTGCTGGGTGGCCTCATATCCATCCATGACAGGCATCTGCACGTCCATCAGGATAAGACTGTAACGGCAGGTCAAAGCCTTTTCGAGGGCTACCTTTCCATTCTCTGCATGATCCACGGAGCAGTCCCAACGTTTCAGAATGGCGCTGGCATATAACCGATTAATTTCATTGTCTTCGACCAGCAGGATCTTCACCTGCGGCAGGTGCGGAATCACGCTAGTCTGACCGGTCTTTCCGGCAATCCTGGACTTTTTCCTTGACAGGCGGAATGGAAGCGTGACGGTGAAGACGGAACCCTTGTTCACTTTGGATGAAACACGAATGGTGCCCTTCTGGCTTTCTACAAGCTGGCGCGCAATAGTGAGTCCGAGACCTGTGCCACCGTACTGGCGCGTGATACTGGCATCGGCCTGACTGAAGCTTTCGAAAATGGTGGTCAGTTTGCTCTCCGGTATGCCGATGCCTGAATCCTCCACGTCGAAGCAGATGTGATATTGGTCCTTCACCTTCTCCCTCAAGCCACATCGTATGATAACTCCTCCTTTGTGTGTGAACTTGATGGCATTGCTGACGAGGTTGGTGATAATCTGGCTTACGCGCACAGGATCGCCTATGAATTGCCTGTTGGCCTCTGGTGCCAGTTCAAGCTGTAGGCTGAGGCCTTTTGCCTTCGCCTGAATATGATAAGTATCCATCAGGCCATGCAGCAATTCCTGCATGCTGAAGTCGATCTTCTCAAAATGAATCTTGCCAGATTCAATTGAGGCGAGGTCCAGTATATCGTTGATGATTACTTTCAGGTTCTCGGCGGCACCACGGATGGCTGCCAGGTACGTGTGATGCTCGGCGGGACTGAGGTCCTGATCCAGGAGGGTCGTCATGCCGGCGATACCGTTGATGGGCGTTCTGATCTCGTGACTGATGTTGGCCAGGAAGAGATCCTTTGCCTTCTGCGCCTGGATCAACTC
>JBDHXU010000070.1:0-17150 GCA_039810905.1 Cyclobacteriaceae bacterium
CCTATAACGAACGAACAACAACGACAGGTTTTCATTTGGCATCAACAAAAGATGCCTTCGAGTTTAACAACTATCATGAAGGACTGCACCTGGGATATATGATGGGGATTAGGAAATTTCTTTGAAAGGAAAATGTACCCGCCCTCGTCATGGCTAACCGAAAAGTTTACTCGCCTGCCCGTCCAAAGTAATTTCTGACATAGTCTCATTACCCGGCATGTCTTCTGCAACAGCCCGGACGATGCAGCCTTTTAGCCGACGGTTTTTAATCGTCGCACGATAATTCCAGATGAAGGGCTTGCGCTTGTTGCGCGCAGCTTCTCCTTCTTCAATTGTCTTGCCGCACGCGTCGAGAATGGTAACCGTAACTTTCTCCACACGGAAGTCGTCGGTGGCCTTGATGGTGATGAGACTCCCGATGTCCCCGGTGTAATACCTCGGTTGTATGAGGTGGATGACAGGAGGAGTCAGGAAGTCAGTAAGGGCCACATTGTATGCACTGGGCCTTTTGTCGTCTATGGCTTTGGCATACAGCGCCTTCATTTCCGGAATGCGAGTCTGTCCCTTCGCATATTCAATGGCCCGCTTGAACCTGTTATTTTGTTTTTTCTGCTTTGATGTAGTTCTCTTGCGCTCTCCTGGCAGGTTACACATCTGCACTGTCCCCCTGATTACACGGTAATAATGCGTATTGCCCATTTTGCCGCTGGCACCTTGCAGGATAGGATTGTTGTTAATCTTGGTCATAGGATTGGCTATCGTGAAATCATTAGAAGGAACGGGGTACGCACCAATAGAGATCTAATATAGGCGGCGAATAGAAATAATAACCGTCTTCATACCATTTTGTAACGGTTGTCATACCGTTTTGGTCTGGTACCCTATTTTATGGGTTTCTGAGATAATTTGAAGGATCGCCTGCCAAAAAAGTGTGCAGGAACGCAAATTATTGAGTTTTTCGCCCCTGAACCAGCTCAAATTTCAAAAAAATGGGCCTTTATTTCCCCTGAAACAATAGCCGCCAAAGTCATTCTCAACGGCTGTTGTCTTACTGCTTTTACAACAACAAAGGAAAAATCCAGGGAGATAAACAACGCAATAGATATTTAAAAAATCAAGCTTGAAGAGAATTAATTTTCACAGCGAGCATTTGTGATGAAGGTTGAACATGGAATATCCATTATTGATTCCTAACGAATCGATTATCTTTTTCCAGTCTTAGTCTTTCCCTTCTTCTTTGAAGCCCTGGCATGTTTATTAAAATCAAGCGCAAGTCCAATCCAGTAGTCAAAATCCTTCCTGGACTTCATGCCGGTCTCGTCCACCAACACATAGCCGATCATGGGACGATTGGTGAAGTCCATCGTCCTGCAGCCCGGCCTACTTGTTGCCTGGTCATGAAGCTCAGGGTCAATCCTGCACATCAGCTCATCCTTGATTATACCAACACACATTTTACCATTGTACATGAAGGTGAGTCCGCCCATCATTGCTTTCTCCTCCACTTTCTTCAGATGTGCCAGCCTCTCCCTGATTCTGTCTGCGAGTTTTTCGTCGTATGCCATACTTACGCGAGTAATTAGATTGAAGAAATCCAGGAGAAGGTCCTTTACAAGATAGCATATTTGGTCCACCGGATTATTGTAACTTTCATAATGTTCACCATGAAGAGATTATTCCTCCTCCACTGGCTATCCCTCACCATTCTCAACGCGTGGGCCCAGTCGCCTACATCTTTACACAGCAAACTCATGCAGCAGACGGCCAAGGTGCAGCCGCAAGTAATTGAGTGGCGTCGCCATTTTCATCAGAACCCTGAACTTTCAAACCTCGAATTCAAAACGGGAGAACGGATTGCAGGGGAGCTGAAAGCCATGGGATTGGAAGTGACTTACCCGGTAGCGAAAACAGGTGTCGTCGCCATCATGCGCGGAGGAAAACCCGGACCGGTCATCGCCTTACGGGCGGATATGGACGCTCTTCCCGTAACAGAACGGAATGACCTTCCTTTCATTTCAAAGGTGAGAACCACCTACAACGGGATCGAGACAGGCGTGATGCATGCCTGCGGTCACGACGGACATGTGGCCATTCTTCTGGGTGTAGCCAAGGTCCTTTCGGAGAACAAAGCCGATTTGAAGGGCATAGTGAAATTCCTTTTTCAGCCCGCAGAAGAAGGACCGCCTGCGGGCGAGGAAGGCGGAGCTTCGCTGATGATCAAGGAGGGCGCACTTCAGCATCCTGATGCTGAAGTGATATTCGGACTTCACCTTCAATCACTCCTGCCCCTGGGTACGATTGCCTACCGGCCGGAAGGATTGATGGCTGCAGAGGATGACCTCAATATCCGGGTAAAAGGAAAGGGAGCCCATGGCGCCACTCCCTGGGACGGGATCGACCCCATCGTAGTTTCTGCGCAAATCATCGCAGGACTTCAAACCATAGTCTCTCGTCAACTGGATCTCACACGAGGAGGTGTAGCCATCACTATCGGAAGCCTTCACGGCGGGGTTCGGAGAAACATCATTCCGGAAGAAGTCTACATGGAAGGAACGATACGAACCCTGGACCCGGCGATGCAGAAGATCGCACATGAAAGGATCAAAAGGACAGTGATAGACATTGCTGAAAGTGCAGGTGCAACTGCAGACGTGGACATTAAGATCCAATTCCCCATTACCTACAATGATCCTCAACTTACAGCAGCGATGATACCCAGTTTGGAGCAAGTGGCACCCGGCAAGGTTAACGTCATTCCAGCAGTTCTTGGCGCCGAGGACTTTTCCTTTTTCCAGGAAAAGATTCCTGGCTTGTTCATTTTCGTCGGCGCCTATCCTGAAGAGTTAAAGCCCGTCCGGCAACCCGTCCATCATACCGCTGATTTTATGATCGACGAAAGGGCTCTTGAGATTGGGATGAAATCGTTGCTTACACTGACAACAGACTATATGTACAGGACAAAACGGGTTTTCTCTAATAAGTAGAGAGCCACCCCATCTTAACAGATGACTTCAAATGCCCGCAAATAATCAAAATCCGGGCGAAGCCGGGTCAGGAATATTCTGCGGACCCTGGTTTGCCTTGGTGACTCCATAGACGGCGCCACCTATAAGAATAACTGGAACGGCCTTCAGCAATAAAGGTATCTTACGGTTGACGGCAAACTGCGAGGTATAAACAATCTGGTCCTTGTTCTTGCTATCGGTGATCTTGAATTTGTAGCCACCGGAAGCCTTCGTTGTAGTAGGGAGTGTCAGTGTTGTATGGCCTACATTGGCGATGTTCGGGAATGAAGTAATCTTCGTATCCCCTTTATATAAATCAAAGTTCAGGATGTTCTGCTGCGTTCCGCCCGTCCATGTGAACTCATAGGGCTTGCCTCGCTTCATGCTCTTGTACATATTGTCCAGGCGCACAAATGGAATATACACACGTCCACGAATTTCAAGTGATACCTTGCCGTTGAAGTCACTTCCCAACTCATCTTTTGCGCTCCATACAATCTTCTTGTTCCCGCCTGACCTTACCTCCAAACCCACATCTCCCGAAACTTTTTCAAGCGGCGTGATGAAATTGTCCCTGGAGGAAAATACAGAAACCGTATAGCCTCGGTTCTCTGGATCAATGGCATCATAATATACATTCACTTTGTCTGCCACCAGCTCCACCTTCGTGATGCTGAAGGACTGAGCAAACGTGATGCCCGGAATCAATATGTTTAGCAGAATGAATATTCTTCTCATGGTCCGTCAGTTCTTGGATACAAATACAAAATCACTGTCAGGCTTATCATCTCCGAAGCTTCCCAACCGAGGCTCAGGTTTCAATTTCTCCACATAAGATTTGAGTTCAGAAAGGGTAAGAATACGGTCGCTTCCTCCTCCTTCCGTGAGCGCCTGCAATATCTTCAGCGTGAACGGTGAGTGTTTTCCTGGTATACCATCACTCACATACTCCTTACCACCTGAAGTAAGGTATTTCCTGGTCCTGGTCCCAAGCTTACGAACCAGGAATTCCATATCGGTTGACTCACCCAGTTCCATCCCTCTTGCACTGGCTATGACAGGATCGAAGGTTCCACCGAAACATACATCCATTGCCAGGAAGATGTGCTGGGACGAAATATTGTTGATTACTCCTCTCAGCCGGTTATGAGAGATATAAGTAGTCTTTGCCTTGTCATTCTCCAGGGAATTTTTCGCCACCACAAATCCCTCGCCGAACGCCTCATCAAAGTAGCCATGACCTGCGAAAAAGATCATTAGCTGATCCTGCGGTTTGAATTTCCGCTGGGCATATTCTGCCAGCTTGATATAAACGTCTTCCTGGTTTGGGTTTTCAACAATTTCGGTCTCAAACCCGTATTTCTCCTTAAGCACTTTTGCGATACTGTGCGCATCATCGATCGGGTTCACCAGGTCGGTCCAGAAGTCATATTGATCCGTGGCAAACAGTAGAACATAGTCTTTACGGTCGATGGCGATAGCATCAGCGATGGCATCCTTTCCAACAAGTATGGATCTGGAACTGCTAATCACTCCACCCTTTATATTCTCGGCTACAATTTCAATAATATTCTGGCCATCGAGCAGTCTGAGATGCTGCTTCACAGATAGCTCTACCGGCTGGGCAATATCCAGTGGCTTTTCTCCCCGGGAGGTAGTGCCATCACTCAGGATGATCTTTACCGATTTTAATGGTACGTCCGACTTTACCACCGCATCAATGTCAATCTCGCTGTTCTGACTGTTGGTATATTCCAGTTGAGGTGTTTTCCATGTAATGACCGGTAGGCTTGTGGCAATTCCGGCATATGATGGATCAGTGAAATTCAACCGGATATCATTGGTTTTGCCGCTGAAATTCTGGGCCAGTGATGTATTCATTGTCAGCACCGCCAGCCACAACCAAATCGAATATGTTTTTTTCATATGTTTTGGTTTTGATTTTTATTTAAGCACAAGTCGGCCGTGCGCCACTTTAACATTAGACCCCGCCAAACGATACACATACAAACCAGGAGCCGCACGACTGCCCTGGTCATCGCTACCATCCCACGTGCATTCGTGATACCCCGCCTCAAAAGTGCCACTGACCAATGTCCGGATCTTCCTTCCTGTAAGGTCATATAAAGCAATTTCAACTTCAGGAGTATCTGAACTGGTTATAAATGGAACGGTCACCGATGATGTGAAAGGATTGGGCCATGGTCTGCCGAGTCCGGTAACACCCGGCTGAATATTTCTTGCATCCGAGCTGTACATGAATCTCAGCGCGTACTTATCGTTCAATTCAAAGCTGTACTCCGATACACGTTTCATGTCAACAATGGCATTGGCCACTTCATCATACAACAGAAGCTGCGCGTCGTTGCTACCCAGTGACTTTGCGTCCCAGCTTAGTGTAGCAGTGCCCGCTCCAAAATTGCTTTCAACTTCAAAATCCCAGTTGTACTGGTCTGTTGACGGCACCACATCGCGCGTAAACCTGGGCATGAAGAAATCATTGTGGTAGGAATTAAGTTCCAGGTATTTGATAAACCTGGGCAGGCTTTGTTCATCAAAACGGTCGTTGCCCTTTAATGCCATCGGCGACATGCCTATGCCTCCAATGTCATTCCATGCTTTCCCAAGCGAGATCTTAAGTGGAAGCATCCATTCCTGTTCACCAAGATTGGCAGACGCAATCTCATAATTGATCGCACGGCCTGCCGTCCGCTTGACATTCACGGGGATTTTGACTGTGACTGCTGAGCTGCCTGTGTTTTTGACAAACCCGCCCTGCCAGGCCGGAAGAACGTCAGTTTCCTTGAACCCGGCACCCGAAGGGTTATACACATAGATCTTCCCAACACCGGCAGGGTTTCCATTTTTGGCAAGTACATCATTCCAATTGATGTCAAATGTGTAAGGATTCCCGATTTGCGTGTAGCCAGGATCCAGTGTGAGTGAAAATCCGCCATTTGTCTGATTGGCTTCAACCGACGTTCCAGACACCGTAATGGAGACGGCGTCCATGGAGTTGTACCAGTAACCCCTTCCTTGCTCAATCTTCTGCAACCCTGCTTTGTAATCTACATTCTGACCGTTCTGATAATGAACAAGACGCCATTTGGTCTTGTCATAACCTCCGTACTGTATGATAACCGGGTTGAAGATGTCGTCGATATTTTCGGAAGTCAACTTAAGGGGTATAGCAAAAATCCGATAGCTTTCGAGCGTACCTCCCGTGGTGAGGCCTGACAACGACTTCACATCAAGATTGGATGCCGATCGATATACGTAGCCAAGTGCGGTGGAGTCTACCCTGCCGACAGCGTCCTTCGCCTTGAAATAGTACTCCATGCCGATATCGTCAAAGTCAGCAGATGGATCATAAGTAACATCGAGGCTCATTACCGGACCAGCCGTACTTCCTTTAGTGAATTTCGCCTCGGTAATCTTCCTATGATAGAAGGTAATGGTGTTGTTTATGCCTGTACCCGTGGCAATAACCGCCTTGAGTCCATTCGCAGTAGTTGTAGTTCCAAGACTGATTTGGGGTGGACCTGCCGATCCGCCTCCTGTTCCAGAAGCATCGGCTGTAGTGGTTGGATATTGGTTGGACGAAGCAGAAATACCACCAGCATTGACTGCCCTCACCTGGCTAACATAATTGTGCGAAGGGAGAAGCCCGGTAACAGAAGCAAAGAGAGCTGTGACAGGCTTGGCCTGATATGCCGGCAGGACCGTCATGTTGTTGTCTAAGTCAAACACATCAAATTCATAACTAGCCGCTCCTGCCACGGCGTCCCACTGAACAAAGAAACTTGAAGAGGTCACACTGGTTGTCCGGTGATTGAGCGGGGCGGATGGAACCGTTATTTGATTGTAGGTATTGGAGTTACCCGATGTTCCGCTCGCGTTTTTGGCACGCACCCGGTAGTAGTAGTTGGTTCCTGCAGATAATCCAGTAATTGAGACACTGTTATTACCTCCAAGATCCAGATTATTGAAGCCTGTAAGGATGTTAGCAAAGGCATTGTCAGAAGCAACATCAACCAAATAATTTGTAGTGCCTGTTGATGAAGTCCAGTTGGCAGTGAATGATGTGGTCGTGACAGCTGTGCCGGCAGAAGCAGTGGGCGTGGCTGGTACAGTAATCACTGAAATTATGTTGGAATTTGCAGATGGACCAGTTGCATTGGTTGCACGTAACCGATACGAGTAGGTTGTGCCAGCCGTTACACCCGTCACGGCTTGGCTTGTGCCAGTTACTGCAAGATCATTATACGACGAAAGCAGGGTGGCGAAATTGTCTGCAGAAACATCCAACCTGAACGAGGTTATTCCTGTAATCGCAGTCCAATTGACTGTAAAACCTGTTTGCGCGGTAGCCGATGCCGCAATAGCCACTGGTGCCTGAGGTAGCGTCAGAACTGAGATTGTTCCAGAATTGGCGGAGATGCCAGAACCATTGGTAGCCCGCACTCTATATTGATAGTTTGTGTTGGAAGTGAGTCCCGAGACTGCAGCTGACGTACCGGTGACTAATTGGGCCGAAAAGCCGGAAATGAAACTTCCAAAGTTGTCGGTTGACACGTCCAGATAATACCCAGTTGCACCTGGGCTTGCAGACCAATTGGCAGTGAATGAAACGTCCTGAACATTTGTAGCTGCAGATGAAACGGGTGCCACCGGCGCCGTTGTGACGGTTTGACTGGAAGAATTTATTGAAGTGCCGTTTGCATTGGTAGCTCTAACCCGATAATAGTACGTTACATTTGGGCTTAGGCCCGAATTGACAGAGTAAGTGACTACGTTGCCAACATTGAGGTTATTATAACCCGTCACAAAGGATCCAAAATTGCTGACCGTGGAAACATCAAGGAAATAACCAGTTGCACCGGTACTTGCAGACCAGTTTGCAGAAAATGAGGTATTGAGAATATTTGTTGCCGCCGAACTTACTGGCGCTGCGGGGGTTGTGCCGGTGGTCAGGTTGGAAGGACTAAGTTTATAGTCTATGTTATCAGCGCTATTATTGGGTGAAAGGGTGTATGGATAAACAATAAGATTATAAGAAGTAGAAGGTGAAAGTCCGGTAAATGTGGCAGTGCCAGTAGGTAGCACTGCTTCGAATGCTATATTCTGTATCAGGACTCCGTCTGCAAGGCTGTTATCATCTGCCAACTTTGTTCCGTCAGCTACTGCTGGAAATGCAGATGCCGTCTGTTTCAGCATTACCAGATAGTTGGTTGCCTGAACCACCGGCGACACGGCATCGTTCCATTGAACCGTAATACTTGTGCTCAGCGCAGAGGCGGCAACAAATGAACTGACTGCACTGGAAGGCTCAGGCAAGACAATGCTATAGGTCTGACCAGTTTTGTTTCCGTCACCAGCAGCGGGTCCTCCAACGGGATTCCCGGCCAGGTCCACAACGCTATTGTTGTCCACAAAATTCAAGCCCAACGTGCCGGTGCCAGTGTACCCGTTGACCGTAACCACATAGGAAGAACCGGATCCGCTTACATTTGAAATCGTTGCCCCAGCTACGCTTCCCGTTGTGACAACGGAAAAATCTCCTGCATCAACTCCAGTCACCGACTCGCTGAACGTTACATTGAAAGTCACTGAACTCGCCGACGTACCCTTTGTCGTGGACCAAATATTGGTCGAGCTGCCTGTGCTTACTGAGTTGGCTAGCGGGTAGACAGTATCAAGAGTAAGGCTGAGAGAAGGAGAAGCAACTCCAAAGTTATTAGTTGAACCACTTAACACTGCTGCCGTCATGGTCTTGATTCCATCAACTCCGGTCAAGACAATTCCCGTGAAGGTGTAGCCATTTGACAAATCCAAAGAACTAAGCTGATGTGTTGCAACCGCCGTACCATTCTGATACAGGTAGAGATAGTCATTAACAACTGCGCCAGTGGTGGTAAGAGGGCCAGCAACCTGGATGGATATGCCCAATCCTGAATTTTCAGCTGCACTTATTAGAGGACCCTGAGCGCAAGCTGGCGCCGAAGGCGCAGCTGGTTGGGTCCAACTAATGATGATTTGTCCATTTGCACCAGATCCACCGGGCATATTACCGCCGCCGGCACCCCCGCCACCACCTCCAGGGCTAAAACCGTTACTTCCAGGTAGGCTGGAACCTCCATTTCCGCCCGCTCCACCGCCGGTAGGAGGAACACCACCAGCACCAGGGCAACCATTGCAGGGAACCGTCATCCCTGGATTACCATTCGCCACATTCCCCGCAGAAGAGCCACCGCCTCCTCCCGCTGATCCATTTGGAAAACTCAGAACGTTGCTGCCTCCGCCCATACCACCAAAGTAGCCCACGATGGTACCTCCCAGATTGTTTAAATAGCCGCCAGGGTTTCCCCCATTTCCATTGGAATTGTAGTCGAAGCCACCTTGACCTCCGGCTGCAATAATTGAGTTACTACCAGCAAACCACGTATTCTGTCCAGAAATACCTGCTATGGGTGCTCCAACCCCACCTGGCCCAACAAAGTATGATATTACTGTTCCGGATCCGGCCATGTAATTGACTTTGATATAACCTCCACCTCCTCCACCTCCATCACCTTTCGATGAACCCCCTCCACTGTGCCCGGCGCCTGCCCCACCGCCACCCCAACATTCCACAATAACTGAATTGATATTCGGCGGCATTGTGAACGTACCCGCACCTGTGGTAGTTATCGTTTGCGTGTTTTGTAAAAGCTGTGCAAAAGATCCAATGGGGATCAAAAGGAAAATTAGCAGGACATTAATGCGTCCCCTTAATCTCTCATCACTTTTCAGGCTTCTCTCCATATGATTTGACAGGCAAATGGACCTTTACTAGCGGTTGGCTTGATCGATTTGTTTAATTTAAGAAAATATTTAGAACTAATTGGCCTGTCGGAGCGGGCTTTACTTGCCCCTGTTCAAATAAATCGAGAACCCCACTTTGACCGCAAAAGAACTTGAAATGGAATTTCCTCCATCAGTGTCGCCGCTGGTCCAGACCAGGCTGGGCTCGACGGCAATGTTGTCGGTGATAAACGCCGCGTAACCCGCTTCAATCGGAATGGTAGTGGAACTGGAACTGGATGAACTACCAGAACTTGAATAGCTGGCGCTGACGGTGTTAATACCAATGCCACCAAATATCTTACCCTGGAAGTAATACCGACCAAAGATACCAAGGGTAGTCAGCCCCACAGATGCACTGCCCTGGCTTACATGCGAATAGCCAATGGTCAATCCCGCCGTGAGATTATCCATGAAGAAATAACCGGTCCGACCATCGATGTTGAAGCTTGAGAGTGAGGATCCGCCTGACTTATAACTGTAGCTCGTAAAATTGAGCGCTGAAGATGCGCCAACAAACCATGCACCTTTGTTGATCTGTGCCAGGGATGTACCAAAAGCGAACAAGGAAAACAAGACAAACAATAAGATGAATTTTCTCATAACAATTGGATTAAGTTTTTCAAACAACAGCACTGGGACCTTAACTAAAGGTCGGACATCATGATTCAATCGCAAACGAATTGGAGTTGAATTGTCGGCGATGTCGACAACTTTCAATTATCGTGCTGCTGACGGACCCAGTTCTACTTCTTTTTAATTACCTATTTGCCGGCGGAAAATGAACATATTCCGAAGATGATCCTCAATCCTTCACGTCTGATTTCGGTTTGGCTTTGTTAAGGAATTGTTTGATCCTGATCCTGATGATGCCGTCGGAGGAATCAAATTCTGTGTCGACGGTATTTCTTGCCACCTGATACATGTACTGCAGCTCGAAACGCCACGTATAATTCAGGCGATAGCCAAGCCCTGCCCGAAAGCGGTAGCGGTTGGTGTATCGTTCTTCCAGATTGCGATCGATCACCAAAAATGCTTCAGCATCGAGGGTCAGATAGAGAAGGCGATCACCAGAAAACATAGTACGCTTGTTGAGTGGCGTGATGGTTTCTGCCCTGAGCCGGGTCCGATTACTGTGTGTCCACTCGCTGGTCTCGATGTCCTGAAGGTTTCTCTGTTCATAACGAACGAGCAGTCGGGTAAGAATTCTCTTATGGGGTGTGAAGTTTATGCGGGTTCCTATCATTTCCCTGATCTCGTCCGTACTCCTGGTATCGTTTTGGTTGGTGCGGTTGACCATTGCGGCACATTGAATGTCAAAGCGATCAGTCGGTGACCATTCAGGAGTTACCTGAAATGAAAGTGTACTCCAGCGTGGACTACCCTCATAGACAGCATATGTTGGCGCGAATTCAATATTAAACTGATTCGCGAAAGGGTAATTCAGCATGTATTCTGTCCATGCCTGGTTTACCTGTGACTTTGCCTCAACAGCCTGCGAAATGACGAGCAAAAAGCAGACAACCGCCCTGATCCATGCCGGCGTCATCAATCTTGTAACGTTCGGCTTCAAAAAAGCTATTTGGTTACCTCCACCACAACTTTGGCAATCTTGCCATTGAAGTGATTGTGCATTTGAGGGTAGTCATTGCTGACATTGGTCTCGCGGTCCATTCCTACATCTACACCCTCGTCACCGGAGAATGCAAATGGTTCTGTTTTAGCAATCCTTCCGTTTGCAACCTGCTTCCCATCAACGTAGAGTAAGCAGTTACCTCCTGAACCAGGCTTCAACGCATCAATGTTGAATTCATATTTGATAGTGTGTTTCCCAGGATTAAGTGCAGAACCTGAAATCTTCGTCCGCTCCAGGCCAAAGAAATTGTATTCGTGGCATGGCTTGCCATTCAAGGCATACAGTGACCAGCCTCCAAATTTTCCTGCCTGCGAAATGATAACTCCGTTTGCCTTGGCGGGGACATCAACCTCAGCAGTTATGGTATAACTGTGGGTTTTAATGTTGATGAATACATTTTCCATGATGCCTGTCATACCTTCATATAGACTAAGGCTCTTGCGCTCGCCTACCAGATCAGGACGGCCTGCGATTGCCGCATCCAGTCGCTCAGACCGTCGGTCATCGATAGGGAATACATAGTTTTCTTTGGCTACCTCATCAAATTTCGCTTTCAGTTCCTTCAGCTTTTCCGGGTTGGTGCCTGCCAGGTTATTGCTCTCTGAGAAATCCTCCCGCACATTGTAGAGTTCCCAAACATCATCCTTGAGTGGTGGCAGTGGAACGACCAACCAGGGTATGGAATGACGGGCGGCTGCGACCCATCCGTCATGGTAAATAGCCCTGTTGCCAAACATTTCAAAGTATTGGGTAGTATGCGTTTCAGGTGCGGACGCATTGTCAAATGAGTAAACCAGTGAAGTTCCGCTGAATGGTATTTGCTCCGTGCCGTTTACCGTCTTGGGGAATGGCAGCTTAGTTGCTTCGAGGATAGTAGGTGCGATATCGGTTACGTGAGAAAACTGGGACCGCAGTTCACCTTTTGATTTCACTCTATTGGGCCAATGCACCACCATGCCGTTGCGGGTTCCGCCAAAGTGCGAAGCCACCTGCTTTGCCCATTGAAAGGGCGTGTTCATGGCATGTGCCCAACCTACTGCAAAATGTGGAAATGTGTTGGGGCCTCCCCACTCGTCATAATGAGGCATCATCTGAGAAGATTTTCCTATGATGCCATTCAAGGCCATCATCTCATTGTAGTTTCCTTCAGGACCTCCTTCGGCACTGGCCCCATTGTCACCAACTATGTAAAACACCAGCGTGTTGTCGAGAATGTTCATGTTTTGCATGGCATCAATCAGCCGGCCGACTTCATGATCGGTGTGCTCTGCAAAACCGGCGAAGGTCTCCATCTGACGTGCAAAGAGCTTCTTCTGTTCAGCGGACAGATTGTCCCATGCTTCAATCTCTGCAGGTCGGGCAGTGAGCTTTGTATCCTTCGGAATCACGCCCAATTCCCTCTGACGATTGAAAATCTCTTCACGCAACTTGTCCCACCCCTGATCAAACTTGCCTTTGTATTTGTCGATATAAGCCTTGGGGGCATGGTGAGGGGCATGCGTGGCACCTGTGGCAAAATACATGAAGAATGGCTTATCGGGCGTCAAGGATTGCTGTGCCTGCAGCCAATTCAAAGCCTGATCGGTCATGTCTGTTGTAAAATGGTAATCCGGCTTCATCTCTGGCTCCACCCTTATAGTGCCATCATAAACAGCAGGGGCCCACTGGTTGGTCTCTCCCCCGATAAACCCATAGAACTTCTCAAAGCCAGAGTGAGTAGGCCACCGATCAAATGGACCCGATGCCGATACTTCCCAGGGAGGCGTTTCATGGTATTTCCCGAAAGCGGCTGTGTTATAACCATTCAGTCTCATCATTTCGGCAAGGGGTGTTACCCGGTTCGGCCTGATGCCAGTATTTCCAGGGAAAGCAGTCGCCAGCTCCATGATGGCACCAGCATTGTTAAGATGGTGATTGCGGCCGGTGAGCAGCGCCATGCGTGTAGGTGAACATAATGAGGTTGTATGAAAGCGATTGTATCTGAGTCCTCCTGCCGCGAGACGATCCAGGTTTGGCATCTTGCAGGGGCCTCCAAATGCATTGGAAGCGCCGAACCCGATGTCATCGATCAGGATGACTACAACATTGGGTGAACCCTTTGGCGCCTTCACCATAAACCGGGAAGGTGCTTTTGCATTGCGTGCATCCAGGGTTGTATCATGGGCATATACGGGCTCTTTCAACGGAAGAATGGTTCTGTCAACCAGGTCGGAGCTGCCGGCAGTATTGTTGGTCTTGGTGTCTTTGGTTGCGCAAGCCGAGGCAAGCAGCATGACAACCACTGCCAGTCTTAGGGGTGTACTCATATTCAGGATGGTGTTTGGGCTCCTAAAGTAGATAATCAGGCTGGGAATCCAAGGCGACAACGATCTCTAGTTGGCGCCTATCAAGACTAATGCCCGCTTCAGCGCATCCTCGCCCGGCTGCAGCTTGACGTCAGGATCAACACCAGACAGGTACTGCTTCTTATTTCTGTCAGCATTAATGGAGGTAGCCAGATTTACAACTGCACCATCGCTCAGCCGGAACATGGCATTGGAAGTTGTCAACCCTCCTGATATAGAACCCATTACAACGGTATTTGGCCTCCCTTTGAAGGCCACCGCAATCACCTCTCCTGAACTTAGCGTTCGACTGCTTTGGAGGACTACCGTCTTGAGATTCTTGCGGGTTAAAATATACGGGCTTGTTACGCTGCATTGTTTTTCCTGACCGATCCTTGAAGCGCCATGCGAATAATTCCACGGACCTGAATAAGCACCCTTCACAAAAAAGTATCCACACTCCTCGTCTTCGATCAGGGGACCCAGTCCTGCCAGCATCGGCCAGCAATTCCCTCCGTTATTTTCGCGCAAGTCTACAATCCATCCTGAAGGTTGCTCTCGATCCAGCCGGGCAATCAATCGCTGAAGGCTGTCCGCGTATAGTCGTTGGTCCTTTTCACTGCCACCTTTGAATCCTGGCACTTTGAGATAGGCCTTCCCCTCTACCATCCTTCCCTCGGCAAAGTCAATCCTTTGCGCCCCTGCCTCAGCCGACAAATCTTTCGCAAACCTTGGCGCCAGAAACTGACTATGGCCGTCGTTAAGAATTTTGATTGCATATCGAAAGGCCGGATAGCACTCCTCCTTTGTCGTGGCGGATTGAGTAAGTTCGGCTAGTGCCAGGGTAAACTTCTGCTGGTCGATCTGCTCAAAGTTCAGCGCATTGTGTTTGACTATCGCAGTGAATTCGTTCACATAGTCCTCGACTACTTTGGGCCGGACGGTTGCCTCATGCTTTTGTTCAGGTATGGTCAATTCGAAATCATCAAACCAGGCAACACCTTGTCCGTATATGGCACCTCCCACCAGAATCTGGTTGACGCCAGGTTCGGTGATGATGGGGATCTCAAACCTGGTCCAATCGGCATTCTTTGTGATCTCCATCCCCTCTGATCCATGCGAGTATGTCATCTGACCCCGGGAGTTCGTGATGATAGCCAACAATCCAGCCCGGCCATGCAGACTGTCAGTTTTGACAAAGGCGCGCAAAAGCAACTGTTGAAAGCCCTTCGAATCATATGAAACCCTCTGCGCCACGGATTTCATCCCCTTTCCGCCTTTGACTTTCATGCTGTAGTGGCCTGAATGACGATGAAGGGAGTCGAGTCTTGATGTTACTGGCTGGTCGTACGTGTCCCAGTGGTTGACCGATAGCCTGGCATTCACATTCTTCTCCTCAAAACCGGAATGAAGAATCTGACCACACGCCAGACCTGGTGCAATCGCTACTATTATTAAAACCAACGCGACACACTTCTGCATTGCTAGACTGACAACTATCAATCTACCGATTGATTTACCCGGGTACAATACCTAATTATGCTTATTCTGAAAGCAGACAGTTGGCTACAGCAGTCGCTTCAACTCAAACGTCCGGCTGACGGCCAACTCACCAGCTATGGTCCGCGAGGCCATCTCACCAAATGCAGGTCCAAGTTTATAGCCGTGACCGGAGTCGCCACCCAAGATCCAGAGATTTGATGCTTCAGGGTGGTGGTCAAGGATAAAGTCGCTGTCGGGGGTATCAGTGTACTGGCATACTCTTGTCTCAATCAGCGGCCGGCCCACCATTGCCGGGAAACGGCGCTTCAGCACACCCTGAGCGAGTTCAATCTCATGCGCAGTGACCATGCGGTCGTAAGTGTCAAAACGATCTGTGATGTCATTGTCGCCAGGAGGCGTGAGTCCCACTTTGAATCCACGGAATGCGCTGCCCGGCACTCCGAAGGGACGGAATGGTCCATCGTGATCACGGTCCATCCAGGTGGGGAGCTTGTTCTCCAACCATTCGCTCTTGTCCGGTGGTGATGCAAAAAAGAATACGACGCCGCGATGAATGTGAATCCTGGACGTAAGGGATGGAAACAACCTGGTGATCCATGGACCGCAGGCAAAAGCGAACTGGTCCGCCTCCAGCTGCCTGCCGTCGGCAAGTGTAACACTTGTCACCTTCCCTGACGACCTGTTCTCTTTGGCAACTTTTTGTTGAATGTATGTCCCTCCTTCCCTGATGAATTGCTCACACACATTGATGCAACCTTGCCGGGCTTCGAGATATCCAGCCTGGGGATCATAGAGCACGTGGTCAAGATCATCGGTACGTAATTGAGGCCAGCGTTTGGCAGCATCTGCTGCCGATATCTTTTCAAGCGTCAGCCCTGCCTTTCGATACAATGGTGTGGCTGCCTCGGTCTCGGGTGTCTGGGGCTTATGATTAAATACCAGCAAACCATTCTGATGAAAGACGGGACGCCCCACGGACTTGTCAAACTCTTTCCATAGTTCGATGGACCGCAGGGTCATATCAAAGTAGATCTGCTTGTCGTAAAAGGCACGTATAAGTCTTGTTTCACCGCCACTGCTGGACTGGCTATTGCCCGGGCCGAATGGATCAACCAGAGTAACCTGAAAACCCTTCCTCAGAAGCCACAGAGCAGTCCATCCACCGAAAGCCCCTGCACCGGCCACGACTACTTTGCCTTTATCTTTTAAAGGACGAGCTATTAGAGAAGAAGTCCACAGGCTGGTTACGGCAGTAAACGCTGTCGAGCCCAAGCCGAGCTTGATAGCTGCGCGGCGGGTCAATTTGTTCTTAGGGGTCATAAGACGAATGTAGCGATAGGTGACTAATGCTGAATATCGAACATAGAAGTGACAGTACCCAAAGGATTTCTGATCATTCCCGACGGCAAACCTTTAAATCACGGGATTTGACAAAAATAACCACTATCACTTGAAGCCATGACGGCGGTCATCGATTTCGCAGATGTTTCTGTACTAACTTCTGTTAGGGTTTCGGAGAAGAAATTCCTTCCGGAATGGCCTTAAAAACGATGTTGAAATCAACCAAAACAACATTTATATGAACTTCAAGACTTATCTCATCGCCGGAATGTTCCTGCTCGCAGCCGTATTCCCGATCCTGTTTATACCGTTGCTGGCACTTACACTTGTTGTCCTGTTCCTGATCTCTCCCTACTTCGTTGAGCATAATGTATGGACCCAGACCAAGGAAGACATTGAAGAGGATTTAAGACATCATCCTTCTCACTAGTACCTTTTTCCCTTTGTGTCTTTCATCGGGACGAAGAGAACCTGAAGCTTGTCTCTCTTTTTGAGTTT
>JBDHXU010000071.1:0-16857 GCA_039810905.1 Cyclobacteriaceae bacterium
ACCGGAGTTTTCATTGTACTGGCCGCATGAAATCGTTCATGCTCATTTACAAGAATCACTTCATCGGTCTGAAGATCATAAAAAGCGACAGCGAATCTGCCCTCTGCAGTATTCAAGCGGGCAATTATTTCTTTTCTGAGGTCATCACTTTTGAGCCGTGTATTACATGACGCAAGACATGCCAAAGCAAGCAGGATAATAGGGATTCTAACCATGGATTGATATTAAAAGATTACTTTCGCAAGTCAAACAACTTACCCTAAAACGTGACGAACGGCTCCCTTCAGCGCTACCTGAACCTCTTCTCCAATATCAAGAACTGGCCCAGGTATTTTTCCCAGAAAAGCGATCAGACTTTCAAACCCGTCACATTTGAGACCCGGGCCGGAATCACTTTTGAGGTGCCCACACGTGAATTGTATCTCGTTTTCAAGGAAATATTCATGACGGATTTCTACTCCATCAATGATTGGGCAAAATCACTTCCGGAACGGCCTGTTATTGTGGACGTTGGGGCAAACGCAGGATACTTCAGCATCCTCATGATGTCCAAACGGCCGGATGCGACGATTTATGCATACGAGCCTATTGAACGGAATTTTACCCTGTTCGGTGAGAACATCAAACGCAATGTGGCAATGACTGGACATGTGCACTTGTTCCACCGCGCAGTAACGGGTGCCCCGACCGACGAGATCACCCTGTATAAGGAGGCCGACAGCGCCAACTCTGTGACTGCATCAGTTTATAAGGACTTTGAATCACATAACCTTACTGCTGTTAAAGTAAAGGCGATTTCCCTGTCAGTCATTTTGGAAGCAAACAAACTTTCGCGAATTGATTTTCTCAAACTGGATTGCGAAGGAAGTGAATATCCCATTGTGTACGAATCAGATCAATCCGTTTGGAAATCTATAAACTCAGTGTTCCTCGAAGTGCACGACCTGGATAAGGAAAAACGCAATTACACTTTTATGAATGAATTCCTGCAGAATATGGGTTACCAAACTACTGCTCAATTGGCGAATAACGGTTGCCATGCACTCTATGCGTGGCGCTGACAGGCAGCATGGATCAGCCTTCGGTTATCTGGGAAGACAATCACCTGCTGGCAATTAACAAGCCCGCAGGCTGGCTCGTGCAGGGAGATGCAACCGGCGACGCAACACTTGTAGATTGGTGCAAGAATTATATTAAGGAAAAATATCAAAAGCCGGGTGAAGCATTTCTAGGCGTCATCCACAGACTTGACAGGCCGGTAAGCGGGGTGGTGATTTTTGCCCGCACATCCAAAGCGCTCACACGGATGAATGAACTCTTTCGTTCCCGTGAAGTTGAAAAGATCTATTGGGCTCTTACTGATCATGTTCCACCCCAGAAGAGCGGACATCTGGTACATTGGTTGAGGAAAGATGAAAAGAAAAACAAAGTGACGGTCTTCAACAAGGAGACCGTGGGAGCACTGCGATCAGAACTTCAGTATCAGTCGGTAGCCTCAACCCATGGCACCTTCCTTCTGGAGCTGCGACCATTGACCGGGAGATCGCACCAGATAAGAGTTCAGCTGGCTTCCATGGGCTGCAGCATCCTGGGTGACCTCAAATATGGATCACAGTTCACTACGGGTGATGGCAGTATAGCACTTCACGCGCGCCGGCTTTCTTTCCAGCACCCAGTCAGTAAAAACAGGGTAGAGCTTTCTGCCATGGTTCCAAGCCGCCCGTGGTGGGATCAGTTTCAGGAGAAATAAATGCCTAGTTTTAGAATTCAATTTGGAATTACGGTGAATTGGCTGGCGAAACTTCAGGGCCGATGGAAAGTGAAAAGTATTGCGCAGGTCGTAATGATTTTGATTGTTTTTGCATTGACAGGGTTTACAGTCGTATTTCTGAAAAAACCGGTACTTACCTATCTTTTTGAAGGAACGCCACGGCCATTTTGGGCTACAATTGTCTACTATATTGTCATCCTTCCGGTTTATAATGTGATCCTGCTCCTGTATGGCCTGCTGTTCGGGCAATTCCGTTTCTTCTGGGGCTTTGAGAAACGTATGCTCAATCGTATTTTTGGCGGAACCAAAAAAAATACACCATGAAGAAAACTCTTCTCCTTCTCGCGTTTGTCGTTGCAATGGCATCATGCTCCTCACCGAAGTATGCTTATTATTTCAGCCGTCATCAGCAGGCAGTGGCTAAACAAGACGGGATTGCGTTGCCGCAAATGGCCGCCGGAGCACAAAGAGCAGAAGTGCTGACAGCCAGTGTTTCACCTGTTTCAATGCTTTCAAATGAAACAGCATCGGTAGCGCCAGACTTCAAATCCTCCGCTCCTGAGCTATCGAAGGAAAAGAGGGCCGCCCTGCGTCATGACATGAAGAAAGCCATAGCCAAACTGCGCGTAGACAAGAAAATGAAGTCTTCTTTGGCCGCAGCCAAGGCAAGCGGGATGGACAATGATCTTAAATTGGCCATAATTTTTGGTGCAGTCGGCATTGTAGGCCTGATTATCGGAGGCAATGTTTTCACCGTCATTGGCGGAATTGCAATGCTAATTGGTGTGGTGTTCTTTGTGAAATGGATCATCCGACAGTAAGATTTTACCAACTGTAAGTAAAGGCCTCTTCCAGGAGGCCTTTCTTTTTTTTAAGGAAAATATATTTTTGCAGGCGAAAAAATTCTGAAGGGTATGAACATTCAGATAGAGAATCTTTCCAAACAATACGGCTATCAGAAGGCGGTAGACCACATTTCATTTGAGGTCAAGCCTGGGGAGGTTTTGGGTTTTCTGGGTCCTAACGGAGCCGGAAAAAGCACAACCATGAAGATGATCACGGGTTACCTCTCCATTGGCGAAGGAGACGTCCGGTTGGGAGGGAAGTCGGTCAGGGAGTATGGAGATGACCTTAAAAAGCACATCGGTTACTTGCCTGAAAACAATCCGCTGTACCTGGACATGCCGGTGATAGACTACCTGGAATTCTGCGCGGCCCTGCAGGGGGTTCATTCTTCAGACATAGGAAAAAGAGTACGCGAGATGGTTCGGGTATGCGGTCTGAATGCCGAAAAGCACAAGAAAATAGGTGAACTTTCCAAGGGTTACCGTCAACGGGTAGGCCTTGCCCAGGCCATGATCCATGACCCGGAAATCCTCGTACTGGATGAACCCACTACCGGCCTTGATCCCAACCAGATCGTTGAGATCCGGAAACTTATCCGCGAATTGGGGAAAGAAAAAACAGTGGTGCTCAGCACGCACATCCTCCCGGAAGTTGAAGCTACCTGCGATCGCATCCTGATCATCAACAAGGGAAAAATAGTTGCAGACGGGTCCGCTGAGTCTCTGAGGAAGCAGGCCACCGGGCAGGAAATCATTAAACTCCGGATTGAAGATGCTTCTCCTGATGTGATTATGCAGGAGCTCAGACGGCTCCAGAATATTGACACGGTAGAGCTTGTGGACAAGACCATGAACCGCTTTGAAGTCCAGAGTGCAAGCGGTAAATCCTCCCGCCGTGAAATCTTTCAGTTGTGCGTACAGAAGGGCTGGGTTTTGAGTGAACTGATTCCCATTGAAACCAGACTTGAAGATATTTTCAGAAATCTAACTACGAACTGATATGAATGCCGTCCTCATCATTGCAAAGAAGGAACTGCAATCCTATTTCGATTCCCTGATCGCCTACATCATGCTAGTTCTGTTCCTGGGTTTCAGCGGATTCTTCACATGGCTGTATGGTTCTGACATTTTTATGGTGGGCCAGGCCAGCCTCCAGTCGTTCTTCTCGATAGCCTACTGGACACTCTTCTTCTTTACCCCGGCGCTCACCATGCGACTGCTTGCGGAAGAAAAGAAAACCGGCACGATTGAAATGCTCCTCACCAAGGCCGTCAGCGACCGCCAGGTTGTGCTTGGAAAGTTTTTGTCTGCCTTGATGCTGGTAATGATTGCACTGGCATTTACTGTGCCATATGTGATTACGCTTTCGAAACTGGGAAATATCGATGCAGGAGAGGTGATATGCGGTTACGGGGGACTTGTGCTCATGAGTGCGGCTTACATCTCGATCGGATTGTATGCAAGCAGCCTGACCAACAACCAGATTGTGGCCTTCCTGCTGGCGCTCTCCATAGGCCTGTTCTTTCATATCATTTTTGATGTTCTGGCCTCCAGCTTTACAGGAATCCCTGCCCAGGTATTCAGCACCCTTAGCCTGAGCAATCACTTTGAAAGCATGTCCCGTGGCGTAGTCGATAGCAGGGACCTGATATATTTCATTTCCATAGTGTTTATGGGACTATTTCTTTCTGAATTGTCGCTCACAAAGAGAAACCTGAACTGATCCGGCATGAAACAGAAACTACTCGTTACAACATTATTGGTTACCGGCATCGTGCTGGTAGTCAACTTCCTTTCGAATGAGATTCACCTGCGACTGGATTTTACGGATGACCGCCAGTTTACGCTAAGCCAGGCAACGCGTAACATTCTCAATAACCTTGAGGAGCCCGTCACCATAAAAGCTTACTTCTCCAAGGATTTGCCTGCCAACATTGAAAAGACAAGGCAGGACTTCCAGGATATGCTGATTGAGTACGCCAACCGCTCGAATGGGATGATTGGATATGAGTTCATCAATCCTAATGAAAGCGAGGAAACAGAAAAGCAAGCTACTCAGAATGGCATTCAGCCAGTGATGATCAATGTCCGTGAGAAGGATCAGGTCAAACAGCAGAAGGCCTTCCTTGGTGCGACAATTGCAATAGGCGACAAGAATGAGGTGATCCCTTTCATTCAGCCCGGAGCAGCCATGGAATATGCACTTTCAACGGGCATCAAGAAACTGAGTGTGATCAATAAGCCGGTCATCGGCTTTGTCCAGGGAAACGGCGAGCCTGCCTTGGAGGAAATGAGTCAAATGTCAGAGCAACTTCGCGTCTTATATGATTTGCGTACAGTGAAATTGGACTCAGCATCGCCCGCAGCAGACATCAGGACTTTGGTGGTGATCAGGCCCACAGACTCTGTACCCGCCGCTCAGCTGACTAAGATGGATGAGTTCCTGGCAAGGGGTGGTAACATGCTTGTCGCCATCAACCGGGTGCAGGGAAATCTCCAACAAGCTGTTGGGATGCCGGTAAACACCGGCATGGAATCGTGGCTTCAGCAGAAAGGCGTACTGGTTCAGGATGCTTTTGTAGTGGATGCGAAATGTGGAGCAGTGACAGTGCAGCAACAGCAGGGGTACTTCTCACTTCAAACCCAAATCCAATTTCCTTACCTTCCTTCCATAGGCAGGTTTGCCAACCATCCGATCACCAAAGGTCTGGAGTCTGCATTTCTGGAATTTGCTAGCCCCGTCAATTTTGTGGGGGACACTTCAAAACGTTTTATCGCTCTTGCATTCACGTCTGAGCAATCCGGCATTCAGAAGGCACCCTTGTATTTCGATATCAATAAGCGATGGACGGAAGCCGACCTGCCTATGAAGGGCATACCGGTAGCGGGATTGGTGCAGGGCAAACTTTCCGGAAACACCGAGTCCAGACTGGTGGTAATCGGCGATGGTGATCTGGTGTATAATGGCCCTCCTCAACAGGGAAGAAGGCAGTCTCCTGACAACATCAATCTGGTCGCGAATTCAATCGACTGGCTATCTGATGACACGGGACTGATCGAACTACGCACCAAAGGTGTGACTTCCAGGCCCATCAAACAACTCGATGACACAACCAAATCACTGGTGAAATACGGAAACTTCCTTTTGCCGATTGTATTGGTTATCAGCTACGGGTTGGTTCGCGTTCAGCGGAATAAAATGGTTCGACTAAGAAGAATGAGCGAAAATTATGAAGAGAATTAACAACAGGTTGTTAATCGCCCTCCTGGCGGGGCTCATGGTTCTGTTCTTTGTTGTACGCTATTTCAGGTCTTCATCGCTGCAGGGTAACCTGCCGGCCAACCTGACGAAGATCGATTCATCCCTTGTGACGGAAATCCGTATTGTTCCCGCCCGTATGAAGGAAGAAGTTCAGCTGCTAAAGAATGGTTCAAAGTGGGAGCTGGCCTCAGGTCAATTGAAAGGGCATCTGGAGGAGGGAGCCGGTTATACAACACTGAGATCACTAATGTCGCTAAAGCCCCAGCGCCTTATTTCCAAGAAAAAGGAAAAGTGGAAGGACTTTGGCGTGAGTGACAGCACCGGCACCCATGTGAAGATATTGGCAGGCAAGGATGTTGAGGCCGATATCGTAATTGGCCGCACTGGTTTTTCGGCCAGCAGTGGAGGTGTCTTTTCCGGTTCAGCGTACACGTTTGTCAGACGGTTTGACGAGACGGAAGTATATGCCGTTGAAGGTTTCCTTGAGTCTCAGTTTAACAGGGGGTTTAATGACTGGAGAGACAAGAGTTTTCTTCGACTGAAGCGGGATTCCGTTAACCGCATAGAGTTCGTGTATCCCGCGGACAGCAGTTTCTCTCTGATAAAGACAGATGGTAAGTGGATGCTGAGTGGGATGCCGGCAGATTCATCTGCAGTAGTAACATTTGTCAATTCCCTGGAATACAAAAACATTGGAACTTTTGCCCCGTCGCAGCCATCCGGCGAGCCGCCGGTAAAGATCAACTTCTATAAGGACGCAAAACCACTGGCCAACGTAGAAGGATGGCCCGGCATTCCCGACTGGGTACTGAGAAGCACCCATCAGCCTGACACATGGTTTTCAAACGAGGCTGTCGCGATTCGCAAGGATCTCTTCAGGTCAAAGAAGTCCTTCCAAAAAGGTAAGAAATAAAAATCGCGGGCAGTTGAGGCTGCCCGCGAGAATGTTATTCGTCTGGGTTAGATCAGGCGGCTATTCCGTCGGCCAGAAGAATCACCTTGTTCTTAAGCACTTCAACTACGCCCCCTGTGATCTTCACTTTCTGTCGCTGGTCATGCACTTTATATTCCACCATTCCTTCCTTGAGAAGGCTTATCAATGGTGCGTGATTATTGAGTACCTGAAATGATCCGTCGGCTCCAGGACAGGAAAGTATGGTTACCTCTCCTTCGAATACGGTTTTTTCGGGTGTAATGATCTCGAGGAACATATTATCCTTTTGCTTCTTCCATGAGTTTTGCGCCCTTCTCAACTGCCTGTTCTATGCTCCCCACCAGGTTGAAAGCTGATTCAGGAAGGTGATCCAATTCACCATCCATGATCATATTGAATCCTTTTATGGTATCCTTGATGTCCACCAAGGCACCCTTAAGACCTGTAAAGGCCTCGGCTACGTGGAACGGCTGGGAAAGGAACCGCTGAACGCGGCGTGCGCGGTGTACAACCTGCTTGTCCTCGTCGCTAAGTTCATCCATACCAAGAATGGCGATGATGTCCTGGAGTTCTTTGTAGCGCTGGAGAATCATTTTCACACGCTGGGCACAGTTGTAATGCTCTTCTCCGACGATGTCGGCGCGCAGAATCCGTGAAGTGGAGTCCAAAGGATCCACGGCGGGGTATATACCCAACTCTGCGATTTTGCGGCTCAACACGGTTGTTGCATCCAGGTGGGAGAACGTTGTCGCAGGTGCGGGGTCCGTCAAGTCGTCGGCAGGGACGTATACGGCTTGCACTGAGGTAATCGATCCGTTCTTCGTGGATGTAATACGCTCCTGCATCGCACCCATTTCGGTTGCAAGTGTGGGCTGGTATCCCACAGCTGATGGCATCCGTCCTAAAAGAGCGGACACCTCTGAACCAGCCTGCGTAAACCGGAAAATATTGTCAATGAAGAACAGAATGTCCCGCCCTTTTCCCTGGCCATCACCGTCGCGGAAATATTCTGCAATCGTCAGACCAGACAAGGCCACACGTGCACGTGCGCCAGGGGGCTCATTCATTTGACCGAAAACAAAGGTGGCCTTGGACTCAGCCAGTTTTACTTTGTCAACCTTGGTCAGATCCCAGCCGCCTGCGTGGATGGACTTCCTGAATTCGTCGCCATAGTCCACAATGCCGGCTTCAATCATCTCGCGCAACAGGTCATTTCCTTCCCGCGTACGCTCCCCAACACCGGCAAAAACAGAGAGACCTGCATAGGCCTTTGCAATGTTGTTGATCAATTCCTGGATCAAAACAGTCTTACCAACACCGGCACCACCGAACAGACCGATCTTACCGCCCTTGGCATAAGGTTCAATCAGGTCAATAACTTTAATACCTGTGTATAGCACTTCAGTTGAGGTGCTAAGGTGATCATAGGCGGGAGCACTGCGGTGAATAGGGAGACCTTTTTCGCCTTTGGGCTGGGGTAAACCATCAATAGCCTCGCCCACGACATTGAAAAGGCGACCTTTGATATCATCGCCAATAGGCATTTTGATGGGGGAACCGGTGTCCTCCACCTTCATGCCTCTTACCAACCCCTCTGTGCCATCCATGGCAACGGTTCTCACACGATCTTCGCCGAGGTGCTGTTGGCACTCCAAAACGACCTTCGTGCCGTCCTTTTTGATCACAAAAAGGGAATCGAGAATATTAGGGAGCTTGGTTCCAGGTTCATCAAAGGCGACGTCAACGACGGGCCCTATGACCTGGGTAATTCTTCCGTGATTTGCCATGGGGGAATAGAGGTTAAATGGTCCTAAGAAATCAGCAACAAAATTAACCTCCCCGGCCGGCTTCAACAAGGACCGCTGTCAAAAATCAGCCCAAATAATTGCTCCTTGTAACTCGTTGTGCATCAATCAATAAGGCTAAGCACTTTTCAGTTCAATCCTGAAAGTAGTTCCATGATTTTCCTCAGAGTTTTTGACGAAGATTCTCCCTTCATGGTACATCTCAATGATCCGCTTCGCCAGAGCGAGGCCGAGACCCCATCCACGCTTCTTGGTGGTGAATCCGGGCTTGAAAACACTGGCCATGACCGACTTTGACATGCCTTTGCCCGTGTCCGATATATCAACAAATACCATTCTGTCATTTCCACGAAGGATCTTGATGGCAATCGTGCCGGAACTCCCTATCGCATCGACTGCATTCTTGCATAAGTTTTCAATCACCCACTCAAAGAGGGGAGCGTGTACCATGGCCCGGATGGTCTCTGACAGCGCATAGACCTCGAAATTGATCTTGGAAGAGACCCTTGGCTGAAGATAGGCAACAACATTGTTGATCAACTGGTACACGTTTTCATCTTTCAAAGTGGGCGTTGACCCGATACTGGAGAACCGTTCTGTTACAACACGCAACTTGCGTATGTCCTTGTCCAGTTCCTCCACGATGCCTTTTCCCTTTATTTGCGGGTCATCGCGGAGCACTTCCACCCATGCCATCAGCGAGGAAAGCGGCGTACCGAGTTGGTGCGCGGTTTCTTTTGCAAGACCTACCCACACGCGATTCTGTTCTGCAGTCTTTGAATAGTTGAAGGCCAGGTAGGAAATGAATCCGAAAATTGCGATAACCGACAGCTGGATATAGGGGTAGGCAATAAGTTGCTTCAGTAAAAAGGAATTGCGGTAGTAAACGAATTGCTTTCCAAAAACTTCTCCGGTGCTGGGGTCCTTGAGCAGAATGGGAATCGGTGCATAGGTTCTTTTCATGATCCCCAGTTCCTTCTTGAGTTCCCGCTCCCGGCGCTGAGGCGACCAGGCAGAGTCAAGATCTATATTGTTGAAATTCAGAATTTGATCATTGATGTCCACCAGCATGGTCGGCACAGAGTTGTTTTTATAGATAATCTCTTCGGTGATGAAAAGAATATTGTTGTCTGTATCGTTGGATGTGTATTCAAGCGCCTTTGCAAACAATCTTACCTGGTTTTTTTCACGCTCTTTCAATTGATCCACCAGGATATTTGTATAGTAAATGGTGCCCACACTGATAATAACCGAAACCCCAAGGATGATCCACTTCAGGTTCGTATTGTCCCTGTAGAAATCTATGGAGGCTAGACCAGTACCCTTGGCCATGTTGACCGGCAGTTCAGTGATTACGAAGATATGGAATTAAAAAGCTCCGCATCGGTGGCGGAGTTTTCATGATGATTTTCATTCCATAGGTCTCAATTCTTTTGCAGGAACCATTTAACCAGCACCTTGTAGTTTACCTTGGTGCCCGTCATGAGAATGCCCACTCTGTAAATTCTTCCAGCGATCCAGGTCGTTAATATGAAACCAAGGATGAGGAGGGCCATTGAAAGCAACAGCTGCCAAAGAGGAACCTCATAGGCAATTCTGCCCACCATTGCCACAGGTGAAGTGAAGGGTATGATCGACAACCAGAAACTTACAGTACCATGAGGGTCCCGCAACACAAACATGAACAAACCCATATAACCTATGAGTAAGGGTAGTGTGATGGGAAATTGAAATTGCTGCGACTCCTGGATCGAATCCACTGCAGATCCCACAGCGGCAAACAAAGCACCGTATAATAAATAGCCACCCAGGAAGTAGAACAGAAAGATCACTGCGACCTTTACAAAAGGTATTTGACTCAGGTTGTTGAGGAATTCAGGCGACTGCGGAGTTGCGGGCGCCTGTTTCATTACATCCTGAGCAGTTTCCTCATCCATATTCTTTGTCACCTGTTCCATGGCCTGCTGTTGCGGCATCTTCATACCGAAGTAAGCCAGGACAGAGGAGGTAACGGTAGTGATAAGAATTATCCAAATCAGAAACTGAACAAGACCCACCGATGCAATTCCAATGATCTTGCCCAGCATCAATTGAAAGGGTTTTACCGAAGAGACAATGACTTCGACCACCTTTGAGGTTTTTTCATCAATTACTCCCTGCATGATCTGGATGCCGTAAATAAGAACAAACATGTAGATCAGGATGCCGAGAGCCATCCCGGTGCCATACAAAATGCCGGTGTTGCTTGACTTTTCTTCACCTGAATCAGACAGATTTATTTCAGCTATGCCCACGTCGGTGGAGCGAATATTCTTCAACGTTTCCTTATCCACATTGTACTGCTCCATTTTGAAGTCCTTCACTTTGTCGTTAATGGTACGCTTCAATTCAGAAATCTTCTCGATGCTTTGACTTTCACGGGAATAGAAGGTAATACCGTTCGGGTTGTTGATGTCAGTGGCCGGAATATGAAGCAAACCAAAGTGCCTGGTCATTTGGTAGGCTTTCTTGGCGACTTCAATAGGGCCGCTTACGTTGACAATGGTAAAACGCTTCGTGTCCTCCAGCTGGAATCTTCCTGTTTCATCAAGGACCTCCACTACGTCAGGCTTAGCGCTCTCAGCCTCTTTGACCATAAAGAATACCAGACCTCCTATAATAGCAGGGAAGATCAGGGGTACAAGAATCGTTGTGATTAAGAAAGACTTCTTCTGAACCCTGTTCAGGAATTCGCGCTGAATGATCAACCAGACTTTGTTCATGTTAAATACTATTAGGATTCCTGCAGATGTTTCAATAATGCTTCGTCGCCTTCAGCCTTAACCAGCCTTATGAATATTTCGCTCATGGTGGGTAGATGCTGTTCAAATCTGAATACTTCAGTTCGATTGATCAGCTCCTGAAGGAGCAAATTGGGAGACCCGTTATTCTCCATTTTGATGGTTGACTCAAAGTGGTCCTCCTCCAGCGGCTTCTGCTTCACCACGTGGTAATTTCCCGTTTCCAGCTGAAAAGCTCCGCGATGTTCAACGCGGTAGGAGTTGGTCTTGAATTGCTGCTTGACTTCCTTTTTCGAACCCTCCAGTATTTTTTTGGACTTATTAATCAAAGCGATCTGATCACAAAGGGACTCGACGGTCTCCATCCGGTGAGTGGAAAAGATGATCGTGCTGCCATTTTCTTTCAACCGCAGAATTTCCTGTGTAATCAGTTCGGCATTCACAGGGTCAAACCCGGAAAATGGTTCATCCAGGATGATCAGCCTCGGCTCGTGCAAAACAGTGCTGATGAATTGAACCTTTTGCGCCATGCCTTTCGACAAGTCTTCCACTTTTTTCTGGGCCCAGTCCCTTATCTGAAACCGATCCAGCCAGGTGCGTATGCGGGTTACGGCTTCGCTTCGGCTGAGTCCTTTCAACTGGGCAAGATAAAGAAGCTGTTCTCCTACCTTCAGCCTTTTATAAAGGCCCCGTTCCTCAGGAAGGTAGCCGATAACTTCCACGTGACGGGGGGTCAATTTCTCTCCGAAGACCATGATCTCGCCCTCATCCGCATTGATGATCTGATTGATGATGCGAATCAGCGTGGTCTTGCCTGCCCCGTTTGGCCCCAACAAACCATAGATCGACTGGGTGGGGACGGTAATGTCGACACCCTCAAGGGCCGTATGATTGCCATACCGTTTGGTAATGCCTTTTGTTATGAGTGCTTGCACAGAATAGGTGTTTGAAGTATTAAAGGACACTGGCAAAGATAGAGGGCAGATTCACATTGCTGCTAAACCAATGTGATCAGGAAGTTAAAATCTAATTGCCCGGCTTTTCCTTAAAAATGATTTTACCCATGCTCACGTCCAGGTCGAAAGTAAGCGCATTCTTTTCGTTTTGGGAATAGGCCGCATTGGCGTAAGTATTCGAATTTATTTTTCTCAGGCTCTTGCTCAGGTTCACGCTGCACAACCATGAATCATTAATCCTTACCATAACCGGAACGGTTTCCTCAGGAAGAAGAACCACCAGGTTCCCCGCTCCCACACTGCCCTTGACCACAGGAAGTACTTCCGGCTTGCTGCTGAAATCAAGAAAGATATTTCCGAAGCCAACTTCAGCCATTACTACCTTGGATCTTGACAAGTTGATTTGTTTAACGTTAAGTGAGCCGAGGTCCACTTTTACGTAGAAGGTGTCCATCTCCACTTTGTTCTCCACCCCAGAGGCATAGGCAACATTTACATCTGCACTTCCTGTATTGATCTTGAGCCGCTTCACAGACAAGCCTGACAAGTCTACATTGGCGTTCCCAAGGCCATAGTCAAGGTCAAGCACATAAGGTTTGGATTCCGTGAGATACACTTTCCAGAACTTGTCGGAGGGGTGTTCATCTCCGCCAAAAACCTGGTAGGAAATCTTTTTACTGACACCTTTTTGTCCCTCCTGCTCAAGGGCCAGCCTGACAAAGCAGATGGCATTCTTTACTTCGTTGCTGAATGTGTGCGCATATTCCTCCAAATCCTGATTACTGTACACATTAAGAATTTCGGGATTTTGGCTGGGTCGGATAATGCAATTTCCGGTCTTGGCCTTCAGATGAAGGTCTATGGTCTTGCAGCTCTCGTTATCGTCCACGGTAAACTGCTTCTTCATCTGGCCCCAGACCACGCCGGTGCCCAAAAGCGCTGCGCCAAATAAGACAAAGGTCCTGATCATTGCCAATGCTGTCCGTTCTGTCTGGTCAAGGTCAACTGGGCGCTCAACCTGTTATGGAATTGTTAAGACTCACCCGTAATTGGTCATATACGGGCACTCAGGCCAAAGGTTTGGAAAATTGGACCGCCGACAGCGTGATTTTTCTCACTCCTGACCAAAAAACTCCTTCATACGGTCAAAAAGGCCCTTTTCCGACTCGTCCGGCCTGGGTTGAAAGTTGGGGGAATGCTTAAATTTCTCAAGGGCAGCTTTCTCTTCCGCGGTGAGCTTTTTCGGGGTCCAGACACTGACATAAATCAGCTGATCGCCTGTCCCGTAGCCATTAATATCTTTCAAACCTTTGCCCCTTAGCCGGAGGATTCGCCCGCTTTGTGTGCCCGGGTCAATTTTGATCCTGACTTTGCCACCAATGGAGGGAACCTCTACACTGGTTCCAAGCGCGGCATCTGCAAAGCTGATGTGCAGCTCATAAATAATGTTATTCCCATCTCTTCTCAGCTCTTTATCCTCCTGCACCTCAATAAGAATCAGCAGGTCTCCTGGTATACCACCGCCGGGAGCCTCATTTCCTTTGCCTCCCATGGAAAGTTGCATCCCTTCCGCAACCCCGGCCGGAATCCTGATACTGATGAGGTCTTCTTTTGATGTCAGGCCGGAACTGTCTACTCCGGGTGGTCTTTTGTCAATAATCTGTCCCGAGCCGCCGCAGTTTGGACAGGTGGTGGCTGATACCATCTGGCCCAGCATTGTGTTGACCACCTTTCGCACCTGTCCGTTGCCCTGGCAGGTATTACAGGTTTTAAACGTTACGCCTTCTGCCTGTATCAGGCGGTGGACTTTGATCTTCTTCTCTACCCCGTTGGCAACTTCATCGAGGGTAAGTTTCAATTTGATGCGGAGGTTGGAGCCCCTGCGCTGCGAGGAACGGCCTGACCCACCTCCGAAAAAACTATCAAAGGGACTGCCGTGACCTCCGAAAATATCTCCAAACTGGCTGAAGATATCGTCCATATTCATATGGTGACCACCGCTGAAACCGCCGTTTCCTCCACGACTGTGGCCAAACCGGTCGTACTGTGCGCGCTTGTCATTGTCGCTGAGGACTTCGTAGGCCTCTGCAGCTTCCTTGAATTTTTCTTCCGCTTCCTTATTGCCAGGATTCTTGTCAGGGTGGAACTGTATGGCCACCTTACGGTAGGCTTTCTTTATCTCCTCCGGTGTGGCTGACTTGTTAACGCCTAGTATTTCGTAGTAATCGCGCTTGGACATTTTCTGGCCGTTAAGTAGGGGTGTTCACCTGTATTTCAGTTTCTTAATTTTATAATCCATTCTCAGTTCCCTACCACCACCTTGGCAAACCGGATCACCTTTTCGTTCAGGAGGTAACCTTTTTCCACCACATCAATAATTTTGCCTTTAAGGTTTTCATTCGGTGCGGGAATCTGTGTAATGGCCTCATGTATATCGGCATTGAACGCTGATCCTTGACCGGTTTCCATGGCTTTCACACCATAACTTTCCAGCACTTTCCGGAATTTGTTATGGATAAGAAAGAATCCTTCAGCCTCTTTATCGCTTCGATCTTTGAAAGATTTTTCGGCACGCTCGAAATCATCGGCTACCGGTAACAGGGCCTTCAGCAATTGTTCATTGGCGCCCTGAATCATTTCCAGTTTTTCCTTTGCCGTTCTTCTCCTGTGGTTTTCGAATTCAGCATAGAGCCGGACGTATTTATCCTTGGCTTCTGCCAATTCGTCCTGCGCCTTTTTCAGCGGATCCTGCGCTTCGGGGGCCGTTTTGGCAGCCGGTTGAGCTTCTGGCTGCTGCATGGGGGGTACTTCCTGCTGTGTTTCCTCGTGTTGACTCAATTCCTGCTCGGTATTCAAGGTATTCTCCATTTTCCGGATTCAATTATCAGGCAAGCTGTCAAGAAATCTGCCAATTCAAAAAAATATGCCAGAATGACCTTAATGCAGGTTCCTCCAGATAAGGTCCTTCAGCTCTGGAATACCCAGCCCGGTTACCGAGGAGATGAAGGTGCTGGGAATTCCCTCGGGAAGTTCTTTTCGGATGGCTTCCTTCAATTCATCATCAAGAAGATCTGATTTGCTGATGGCCAGTGCGCGCTTCTTGTCCAGTAACTCCGGATTGTATTTTCTCAATTCATTGAGAAGTATATCGTACTCTTTGGCAATATCATTCGAGTCGGCCGGAATAATAAACAGCAGCAGGGAGTTCCTTTCGATATGTCTGAGAAAACGGATGCCCAATCCTTTTCCTTCTGCTGCTCCCTCAATGATGCCCGGTATATCAGCCATTACAAAAGACTGGTTGTTATAATAGGATACGACGCCCAGGTTGGGTGTGAGGGTGGTAAACGCATAGTCGGCAATCTTCGGCTTGGCGGCTGAGACTACGGAAAGGAGAGTGGACTTGCCTGCGTTGGGGAAACCCACTAACCCGACATCGGCCAAGAGCTTGAGTTCAAGAATGACCCATTCTTCTCTGCCGGGTTCGCCAGGCTGGGCATACTGAGGTGCCTGTTGGGTAGGCGTAGCGAAATGCGCATTTCCCTTGCCTCCACGTCCACCGGGTGTGAGGATTACTTCCTCACCGTCTTTGTTGATCTCGCAAATAAATTCATTGGTCTCGGCTAGCCGGGCTATCGTTCCAATCGGAACCTCAATGATCTCATCATGACCATCCGCACCGGTGCAATTTGATCCTTCGCCCGGTTTGCCGTCTTCTGCATGTATGTGTTTCCGATATTTCAGATGAAGCAATGTCCATAACTGCGAATTTCCGCGAAGGATGATATGCCCGCCACGTCCGCCGTCGCCGCCATCCGGTCCGCCTTTGGGGACAAACTTCTCGCGATGAAAGTGGAGGCAGCCTGCACCTCCGTGTCCTGAACGGGACCTGAACTTGACATAGTCGATAAAGTTGGGATTGGACATCAGGATTAGACTACATCAGGGCGCGAATCTTCTACTTTCCTTCAATAACCTTACAGATGTTGCCAAAGATATCATCAATGGCACCCACACCGTTGATGACGTGCAGCCGTCCCTGATTCTTATAATAGGGAAGGACGTGAATGGTCTTTCCGAAATATTCTGTAATACGCCTGTTGAGCTTTTCCTCTTCATCATCTGCCCGGTTCTCGATACCACGCCGTTTGGCAATCCGCGCCCGTAATTCAGCTTCACTTACGTCCAATGCAATGATATGATGGATGGCGCTGCCATTTTCTTTCATGAACTTGTCCAGCGCCTCAGCCTGTGGTACGGTCCGGGGAAACCCATCAAAAAGGAATCCTTTCGCCTGGGGGTTCTTGCCCAGCTCTTCCTTCAGCATGGCGATTGTGATCTCATCGGGAACCAGGGCGCCGCTGTTCATGATCTCTTTCACTTTCTTGCCGAGCGGAGTATCGTTCTTAGTGTGCCACCTGAAGAGGTCCCCTGTGGAGATATGCACAAAGCCAAATTTCTTAATCAGTTTATCGCTTTGGGTACCTTTTCCCGCACCGGGAGG
>JBDHXU010000072.1:0-16718 GCA_039810905.1 Cyclobacteriaceae bacterium
GATGATATTCCAACAACAGATCCCTTGTTTTTGATAATTTCCGGAAGGCAATATTTGGTAGCGTACAAGACTCCATAAAAGTTGATGTCCATGACTTTCTTGACTACTGCAATGTCAACTTCCGAAAAAAGCGCCCGCATTGAAATGCCTGCATTGTTTATGAGTATATCAATGCGTCCGAAAATTCTGATGGCTTCATCTGCCATTCTTTTATTTTCTTCTTCCCTGCTCACGTCGGATTGAAGACCATGAACTATGATGCCCTTTTCTGACAAGTCATTCACGGTTGCATCAAGATCTTCCTTATTTCTGCCAGTGACCATGATTTTGGATCCATTACGACCAAATTCTTCAGCGAGTGCCTTTCCGATTCCGGATGAACCTCCGGTAATGATGACCACTTTGTCTTTCATGAGATTGTTTCGGTAAATGTAAAGAATCATTGAATTAATTTTGGCAGCCATGTGGATACTCAGACTCCTGTCTTATCTGCCTTTACCGGCGCTCTATGCCTTCTCCGAGCTGATGGCTTTCCTTACGTATCATGTCGTTCGCTATCGACGTAATGTGGTATATAAGAACCTTCGCAATTCCTTTCCCGAGAAAACACCCCATGAAATTGCAAGACTAGCCAGAGATTTTTATCGCGACCTGTGTGACTATGCAGTGGAAACACTGAAGCTGATGAGTCTGACTGAAAAGGAAATAAAGGAAAGAATGATTTGTGCAACTCCTGAAATTGAGCAAACACTAAGGGAGGAAAAAGGAATGCTCGTGTATCTGACAAGCCATCAGTTCAACTGGGAGTGGATGCTGCAGGCAGTTGTTCTTAATGGTAAGATCGATATTCATTATGTGTATCAACCTCAGAGTTCGAAGTTCTTTGATGACTTTTCAAATCACCTGAGGCAGCGCTTTGGAGCAAAGGCTGTCAGGAGGGACCAGGTGGGAAGGGAGGCCATACGTTTGCGAGGCACCCGTTATGTTTTGGCTATCCTCGCAGATCAATTTCCCGGGCTAGACCATGACAAACGACACTGGACCTCATTTCTGAACCAGGACACTGCTTTTTTTGCCGGCAGCATTGCGCTTGCGGTTAGAATGAAAAGCAAGATCTATTTCTTTTATAGTCGTAAAATCCAGAGGGGATACTACGAATATTTCATCCTGCCCATGGATCAGCCACCCTATTCCACTGATGAGAAAGGGGTGGCAGATTTGTATGCGAAGGCTCTTGAGAAATCCATTCGTACCCAGCCCCACAACTGGTTGTGGTCGCATAATCGTTGGAAGAGGACACGGCAGGAGATGGGCGATGCCTGATCAGTTTAGCATCATTTCAATATCCTCCCGGGTGAGCGCCTTGACGATGCTCTCTTCGGTGCTGATTAGATTTTCAGACAGCTTCAGTTTGTTTTTCTGCAACTGGAGGATCTTCTCCTCAACGGTATTCCTCGTAATGAATTTGTAAGTAAATACTTTCTTTCGCTGGCCAATCCTGTGAGCACGATCGATAGCCTGTTGTTCGACCGCGGGATTCCACCACGGATCCAGAATAAAAACATAATCAGCCTCTGTCAGGTTAAGCCCCAGACCGCCGGCTTTGATGGAGATGAGGAAGATCTTGAGTTGAGGATCCTTGTTGAATCTTTCCACCTGGTCTTTCCGATCCATGCTGGATCCGTCAAGGTAAGCATAGTCTATTTTCTTCGATTCGAGAAACTCTTTTACAATTTCAAGGTGTTTAACAAATTGACTGAAGATGAGAAGCTTGTGGCCCTCCAGCAATGCGTTCTCGATCATGTGGGACAAATCTTCCAATTTCCCTGAGTCACCCTTGTAATAGGTATCAATCATTCTGGGGTGATTGGAGAGCTGCCTGAGTTTGGTGAGACCTTCAAGAATCGTCATTCGTGAGTTGTTGATCCCCTCCTTCTCAATCATATCGAGAATCTTGTGACGGTAAAATGATTTGGCCTCCTCATACTTTTCTTCCTGAGCGGGAGAGAGGTTCGTATAGTATATATTCTCGACTTTTTCGGGCAAGTCGGTAGCCACCTGAGATTTCAGCCTTCTCAGGATAAATGGCTTGATGATGGAATTAAGTTTCTTGGTCTTCCCTTCGTCGTGCCGCTTTTCAATAGGCACCTGATATTCGTTTTTAAAAAATGTCTGTCCGCCTAGCAGCCCCGGGTTAATGAAAGTCATTTGCGACCAGAGGTCCAGCGTGGTGTTCTCCAACGGGGTCCCCGTAAGCGTGAGCCTCATTCGGGATTTCAATTGCAGAACGGCCTTCGCGATATTGGAAGTGGGATTCTTAATTACCTGCGATTCATCAAGGATAATGTAGTTGAAATCAAATTTCTGGAGTGACTCAATGTCCAGTCTTGTAATGCCATAGGAAGTGAGCACAACATCATACCTGGAAAAGATGCTGATATCCTTGTTGCGGTTGGTCCCTGTATAAGTAAGGATTCTTAGATGAGGTGTAAACTTCGCTGCTTCCATTTCCCAATTGTAAATCAGTGAAGTGGGCATGATCAGCAATGAAGTTCCTGCATTCCCTTTTTCCTTTTCGGATTCGAGAAGAGCGAGTGTTTGCACCGTTTTGCCGAGACCCATGTCATCTGCCAGGCAGCCACCCAGATGAAATTCATTGAGGAACCTCAACCAATTGTAACCTGCTTTTTGGTAAGGCCTGAGCTGACCCTGGAATCCGGGCGGGATCGGGTAATCCTTGATGCCGGTGAAGTTCTCCAGGTTTTTCAGGCGCTCGCTGATATGCACTTTGGCCAGATTATTTTCCTGGAGTTCCTTTACAAGGTTGAGATGATATTTATGGAGGATCGGTTTCTCCTGGTTACCATGTGTTTCACTCATTGCAAACAGGTCGCCGTATTTGATGAGCCACGCATCAGGAATAATGGCGATCTCCCCATTCGGAAGTTTGAATTCCACCTTCTTCTTCAGGATAAGCTTGCGAAGCTCCTTGAATGAGATTTCAAATTCACCAAAACGTATGCGCGCATGAATATCAAACCAATCGATGCCTTCTTTTACCTCCAGCTCCATTACGGCTTTTCCTACGAAGTATTTTTTGTCGCGGTTATCGGGTTGGCTGACCTCAAAGCCGAAGTTTAGCAGATTGACGCGATTCTCATTGATCCATGAGAACGCTTGAGCCTTCTCCACGGCGGTTCTGTAGGTACTCCCGAAATTCAAACCAAGCTTGTTCAGCATGAGCAGAAATTTCTTTTCTGCTTCAGCATCCCTTTTGATGCGATGGAAAATGAATTGATCATCTTTCTTTTCCAGCACTACCGAGACGGATTCTCCGCCGCCAGGGAAGCGATGTTTGCCGTACCGGAAAGAGAGATCGAAGACAATTTTTCCGGCTTCGTCATGTCCGGCATTTTCCTCATGTCCAGACGCCGCGTCAAATAATCCAGGAACGTCCTTGGAAGTTGCAGGCGGGAGTTCTGAAATGGTCAATAAGGGATGCGGATCATGAGCGTGGCGAAGGATCTCAAAACCACTCACGTCGACGTCATCAAATGCTGCAATCAGGGGCAAGATGAAATTCCGGTAATAATTATCTTCAAGATTCTTGGGTATTACAATTTTAGGCTTTGTCAGAAAGGGCATCAGTTTCTTTCCATCAACTGGACGATCAAAGCCACAAAGTTTTCCTTCGACCACCATCCATGCGGGGTTTCGGCAAACCATGTAGGCACCAGGCTGGGGGAGTTCAATATTCCTCTCTCCACATCTGATGGTGGGAAAATATGTTGTACTCTCCGTGGTTCTGATAAAGTGAAACTGTATGTGCGCTCGATCATCCTGCACTTCAATCTTTCTCCATGTTGGTTCGCCATCATTACCCATTTCATACAGTCGCTTACCCTTGAGTTTCTCGAGTACACTAGCGCGTCGCTTCTCCATGTACGCTTCTATTTGTTCCTGAAGAAGTTTCTCTTCGCCTTTATCTTTTTTAAAAACCTTTGCGAAAAATTCTGCTGGCTTGATGACCTTCTTTGAAAAATGCCGGAGAACAGCGTCCTGGGTCATGCCGTCCATAAGTTCAATCAACTCATAATCACGGTCGTTCAGTCCTTTTGCAAATTCCCTGGCGTTTTTGGATGAGATGTTCTGGTGCTGATAGGTCAGTTTATTCTTCTCATCAAGCTTTACAATGAAGGCTTCAAAAATGTATCCCAGAAACTCGTGCTGAAAGAGCGAGTAGATCAGTTGAAACGGTTGTGAAGGGGATACTTTCATATTTTGATAGCCTTCTGCGGCTGACCGTTGGTCGGGAGTGCTGTTTACCCGTGGCCAAGGCAAAAACCGCATTTAGGCACTGAAATGCCCGTTTTATGCAATCAGGAGCAGTCTCCTAAAGCCTTTCTTTCAGGTTTTTGCTGAAAGCAGAATTGCAAAATACGTATTTATTGCGGAAAAAGCGTTGTCCCCAGGGCCTACAGGTGATGCACGGAGTAGGATCGCGCTGCAAGCCTGGCCGGTCGCAACGAGACCAGGAGTGTCACGATCGTCATGACGGCGCCGGTCAGGAAAAAGTCGGAAACATGCATTCTGACTGGATAATTGCTTACAATGGCATTTTCCATTCCCATGCCAACCAACCCAACGGTTGATTGGAGATAACAGAGCGCAGCCCCGAAGATTAGCCCGATGCCAGCACCGGTAAAGGAAATGATGGCGCCTTCGGTAAGGAAAACATTACGCACTGTTGTCTGGGAAGCCCCAAGCGCATTGAGTATGGAGATGTCCTTCTTCTTATCAATAGCCAGCATCATGAGATTGAAGAAAATATTGATTGAGCCTACCAGCAAAAGGAGTGTGAGCGAGAGGAATGTGAAGAGTTTTTCTATTTTCAGAAGCCTGTACAAATCTTTGTGTTGCTCTTCGTTGGTGAGCACACGAAAGCTATCGCCCAATAACGCTTTTAATTCGCGTTGGGTCGCCAGCGTGCCCGAGCCATCAGTTTGTACTTCCAGTGAAGTTCTTTTGTTGCCGTAATCGAGAAGACTCACTGCAAAGGAAAGGGGCACGAAGATGTAGTTTTCGTCGTAGGTCTTCTCAATGGAGAAAACAGACCCTGGCCGGATGCCCTTTCTGGAATAGAGTTTCGACGGATCCAGGCTGTTCTGATGTAAATTCTTGACATAAAACACCTGCAGCGCAGTGGTAGGATCTTCTATATCCGCCGACAAAGTATAGCGCACGCCTCCGCCAAGTATTGCAAAAGGAATGCTGTCCTTCATTAATTTCAGTTCGCCCTCTACAATATGGTCATCGAGCCGGTGCTGATCGATAAAGTTTTCACTGACCCCTTTCATGGTAACCACCATATCTGACTGCCTGTAACGCACGTAGGCGTAGTCTTCGACAACTTCAGTAACCGTTTTTACGCCAGGCAGAGATCTGATTCGATGTAGCAGGCTGTCATTCACCGGGAAGGATTTCCCTTTAGATGCCTCAATCTTCAGCTCAGGGTCAAAAGAAGTGTATAAGCCGCGAAGCAGTTCCTCCAATCCATTAAAGACCGACAATACCACAATCAAGGCAGCAGTTGCGAATGAGACACTTCCAACAGAAAGGATGGAGATGATATTAATGAAATTCTTCTTTCGCCTGGACAGAAAATACTTTCTGGCAATAAAGAAGGAAATGTTCATTGCAAGATAATTCAGGAAGCGTCTTCTGCAGGTGGGATGTGAAGGTTCCGAATGATCTCATCCATTCGTTGAGCTTTTTCTTCAACCTCATCGATGAAGAAGGCCAGCTCAGGAATGATTCTCGCTTGATTCCGAATTTTGTCACCAAGGGCCTTCCTTATTTCCCGCTTGTGAAGATCCAGCCGCTTGAGAATTTCTTTCTTGTCTTTTGCCAGCATCATGCTGATGTAAACACGGGCAAGACTGAGATCAGGACTTACCTTGACTTCTACAATGCTGACAAAAGCATTCCCGATCATCCCCTTTTTGTCATGCAGGAAAATATCACCGAGTTCTTTTTGAATCAGCCTGCCGTATTTCTGTTGACGAATACTCTCACCCATGGGACAAAGTTAGCAAAGTCGGTGTGACCATTTAACTGCCAATGGCTTCGTTATTTTTTGGTTATTTGCATTCCAAAACTAATTCGGCAGTGCTGCGCTACTTCAGACTCAATGATCCATACCGGCTGATTGGATTGATGTTGCTCATGACCCTGCTCGCCTTAACCCATTTTATTTTCTTGCCCGGACTAACGATTGAGGAGATCAGGCATATTGTCATTGGCGAAGAATTGGGAGACAAACTTCTTTATGTGCGCCTGATTGACGATACACCGCCACTGATGGCATTAACGGATCTGATTCTTGATGCCTTACTGGGCCGGTCATTATTGATGCGGCACCTGCTTGCGCTCTTCATACTCTTTCTTCAGGCAGCATATTTTGCCGTAATACTGATCAACAACAAGGCTTATAATGAATCCAGTTATGTGCCGGCTCTCGTCTTCGCTGTTCTGTGCCTGTTTTCATTTGATGTAATGTCGTTATCGCCGGATTTGCTGGCCTCATTTTTTCTGCTGTTATCCCTGGATAATCTGTTTAAAGAAATTGAATTCAGGAGTGAAAGGGATTCGCTGGTTTTGAATTTGGGGATTTTTCTGGGAATGGCATCCCTGTACGTTTTTTCATACATCATATTCCTGTTCGGCTCCATAATCCTGATGGTGATCTTTGCGAGAACATCCTTGCGCAAGGTTATGTTACTTCTCTTTGGTTTCGGTCTTATTCACGCCATACTATGGACAGTGTATTATGCTTATGATCATGCTGAAGAATTGTGGACTCATTTTTACGTCCCCAACTTGCAGATCCGGGAAGAAATTTCCACTGATGTCGGGACATTATCCCGATTATTGGCTTTGCCTTGTATCTACTTTGTAATTAGTTTATTCATGCTAACGCGGGAAGCACGTTTTACCCGCTATCAGACCCAGCTATTTCAATCCATATTTCTTTGGTTGTTGTTTGCCGTTATCGAAATCTGGGTCAACCCTGAAATCAGACCTCATTCCTTTATCCCTTTCTTTCCGCCTTTGGCTTACCTGATCAGTCACTACCTCCTGCTTATCCGCAGAAAATGGATTGCAGAAAGCATGATGTTTCTGTTCATGTGTGGTGTGATAACCGTTCATTACACTTCATTCTTCGACAAGATTCCGGGGATTCATTATGAAAGTATGTTTCCAAAACAGATGGATATCCATGAATTGCCGATTGTAAACAAGAAAGTGATGATGCTGGGCACCGACCTGTCCATTTATGAGCGAAATGAAATGGCCGGGGATTTTCTTGACTGGAATCTTTCAGAGAAGTATTTCGCTGACCATGACGAATACGACAATATTATCAGGATTCGGGAGGCCATGCTGAATGATCCGCCAGATGTGATTGTTGATCCGAATAATGTAATGGCGCCGATTTTGTCAAGGATTCCGGAACTGGAAACCCGATATCACAAACAAGGCATTTTGTACGAACAGCATTAGAAACTTAACAGGCAATTTTACCAACGCGCCTGGCGTGTCGACCACCTTCAAAATTGGAATGCAGGAAGCGGTCGAGAATCTTTTCCGCCAGTTCAACCTCAATAAATCTTGAAGGCAGGCAAAGAATATTGGCATCATTATGCTCGCGGCTCAGCGCTGCAAGCTCTTCATTCCAGCAAAGGGCGGCGCGGATTCCCGCATGTTTATTGGCAGTAATGGCAACGCCATTTCCGCTTCCGCAAACCAGGAGACCTAGTTCATATTCCTTCTTTTCTACTGCGCTTGCGACAGGATGCGCAAAGTCCGGATAGTCGGCCGAGTCTGCAGAAAAAGTACCGAAGTCGCTGAATGTATAACCGGCATTTTGCAGCCAGCCCTTGAGGTGCTCTTTTAATTCAAATCCTGCGTGATCGGATCCGATAGCCAGTGTAATCATCATGCGGTCATTTCATCAGCCTTTGCCTGTTCTTCCTGTTCCTTCCGTTTTTGACGGACTACATAGGCCGAGATGAAAATACTTATTTCATACAGCAGAAACAATGGCATTGAAATCAGAATCTGGCTCAGGGGGTCCGGAGGCGTTACGATGGCACCTATGATAAGAATAACCACAATAGCATGCTTTCGGTAGGTCCGCATGAATTGCGGATTTAATATTCCGATGCGCGTGAGGAAATACACGACAACGGGAAGCTGAAAGAGCAGGCCGCTCCCAAATACCAAGGCCACAAAAGTTGAAACGTATGAGGTAATGTCAAATTCATTGACAATCACATCGCTGATGGAATAGGAGGAAAAGAACCACGTCATCATCGGACATAGAATGAAATACCCGAAAGAAACGCCAAGCAGAAAAAGGAAAGACACCGCCAGGACTGCCCCCCTGGAATTCCGCAATTCATTCTGGTGAAGGCCGGGCCTCACAAAACTCCAGATTTGATAGAAAACGTAGGGGAACGCTGCTATGAATCCAATTACAAATGAAGACATCACCTGCATGGTGAACTGCCCTGTCATGTATCTGCTTTGGATCTTAAACGGGAAGGGTTTGACGCAAAGAGAGTCCACCGCACCGGTCCACTCACCCAATGTGCACAGCCAACGAAATGTGGGAAAATCTATACGTGCTGGTGCGAAGATGATATTATGAAAAATCCATTTGGAAAAGACGAAGGCAAGAACCATGAAAAAGATTACTGCCAACAGCGATTTTACAATATGCCACCGGAGTTCTTCCAGGTGGTCGAGGAACGACATTTCCTTTTCCGGCTCTTCATTCATGGTCACACAAACGGTTTAACAGGTTCTCACACTCAACGACAATGAACTAGGCGTACAACGGAAACTTCTTCATGAATTGATTCACCTTCTTCTTAACCCCTACGAGATGTTTGCCATCTGTTGGCTTCTCCAATGCTTCATCGATAAGGGCGACAATTTTGATGACATCTTTTTCTTTGAGACCGCGGGTGGTGACCGCAGGTGTACCGATTCTCATCCCGGATGTCACCATGGGAGATTGGGTATCAAAGGGAACCATGTTTTTGTTGATCGTGATATCCGCTTTGATAAGTGCCTCCTCTGCGATTTTTCCCGTCATATTTTTTGAGCGAAGGTCGATCAGCATCAGGTGGTTGTCTGTACCATCAGAAATGACTTTATACCCTCTGCTGATGAACTCATTAGCCATGGCAGTTGCGTTTTTGGCGACCTGGACAATGTATTTCATGTACTCATCGCTCAAGGCCTCCTGAAAGGCGACAGCTTTTGCTGCAATAACATGTTCCAGGGGACCCCCTTGTGTACCAGGGAAGACACCAGAATCCAGGATGGAGGACATCTTGCGCGTTTCTCCTTTGGGTGTCTTGATTCCCCAGGGATTTTCAAAGTCCTTACCCAACATGATAAGGCCACCGCGCGGCCCGCGTAATGTTTTATGGGTTGTGGTAGTTACAATATGGCAGTGCTCAAGTGGATCCTTAAGAAGCCCTCTGGCAATAAGGCCCGCAGGATGCGAAATGTCTGCGAGTAGCAATGCATCCACAGCATCGGCCGCAGCACGGAGTTTTGCATAGTCCCAATCGCGACTGTAGGCACTGGCCCCGCAAATAATCATCTTCGGCTTTTCACGCAGGGCCGTCTCCATTACCTTGTCGAAGTCAACACGGCCTGTTTCAGGCTCAACTCCATAAAAGGACGGAACATACAATTTGCCCGAGTAATTCACAGGGGAACCGTGGGTAAGGTGTCCGCCGTGAGAAAGATTGAAGCCGAGAATTTTGTCACCGGGTTTGAGACAGGCGAGCATAACTGCTGCATTGGCCTGCGCACCGGAATGGGGCTGAACATTGGCCCAGCTTGCGCCGAAAAGTTCCTTGATTCGATCTATTGCAAGTTGCTCGATTTCATCCACTACTTCACAACCGCCATAATAGCGCTTGCCAGGAAGGCCTTCAGCATATTTGTTGGTGAGAACGGTGCCTTGCGCCTTCATTACCTGTTCTGAGACAAAGTTTTCTGACGCAATCAGTTCAATGCCGTTTTGCTGACGACGCTTTTCCTTCTCAATCAGATCGAAGATGATTTTGTCACGCTTCATAGGGGGATGATACTTTTCGTTGAAGGGACAAAAGTAGCCTATGGGTGCCGAATGGCAAGGATATGTAAGGTGTTTTACCAATCGCGTTTCCGCAATGCGAAAACGCCTGAGGATTTACCATGAACCGCTGGCGCCACCACCACCGAAGCTGCCACCACCGCCCGAAAAACCTCCACCACCACTGCTCCACCCGCCTCCACCACCTCCACCACCAATATACCATCCGCCTGAAGACCAGCTTGAGCCTCCCCCTCTTCGTGACCTCAGGATTATGATCAAAATGATAATGAAGATGATAAATCCAGTGGCCATGCCGCTGCTTTCGCCAGAGGCAGGTTTGCGACCGTCAGATTTATACTCGCCCTTAACTGCCATCATAATGCCATCCACTGTGGCATTTACCCCGCCCGCATAGTCTCCTCTACGAAAAGCAGGCGCCAGTTCATTTCGTATGATTCTGCCACACATCGCGTCAGGAAGGGGGCCCTCCAGTCCCTGGCCAACTTCAATCCTGGCTTTTCTGTCCTGGATTGAAATGAGAAGAAGAGCGCCATTATCGCGGTCTTTGGTACCGAGTTTCCAAGTTTCGGCTACACGCAAGGCGTATTCTTCGATAATATCACCATCAAGGGAGGGTATGATAAGTACAGCTATCTGGTTTGTAGTAGAGTCCTCAAAAATCTTAAGCTTCTGTTCCAGTTGCTGGATATCCTGTTCCGAAAGCACACCTGCCTCGTCATGGACGCGTTGACCCCAAAGTTCCGGAATCTTCTTTTGCGCATAAGCGCTTTCTTCGGTGAGGATAGCCAAAAATGAAAGGATCAGGAGGGAGGGTAAATATTTCATGATCAGGGAAGGTGGCTGATAAGAAGATCTATTCGGTTCTTAGATCGTCGCGTAATTCATTAATGTCATCCGGGGTCTTAAGAAATCCCTTCTCGAAAAGAATTTCTCCGCATCGCAGAATGGCAGCTTCAATGCCGTCCATCACCTGACCACTCTTAATGTTCTCAATGATGTTTTTCACCATCTTGTCCCATTCTTTTTGATCCACCACTTTGCTGATTCCGCGATCTGCCATTACGATTACCTCTTTTTCAAAAAAAGAAATGAAGATCATAATGCCCGTCCGATGTTTTGTGTGGAAGACTTCTTCCTGGAGAAAAGCATTTTCAGCTCTTTTATGGGTTGCCTGGTCCATATGAGACTGATTCAAGAGCAGGCGCTTCAATGGATCAAGTGTGTGGGTGAGGACTGTACCCAGCAGCCCGCCGAGCGAAACCGCAAGAAATATGAATAATGGATCATATAAGGCGAGCGAGGGTACATAACGGTCCAAAACAATAATCATCAGAAAACTCATTGCAGCAAACAAGATGGCTCCTCGGTAGTTGGCGATGGTATAAAATCCGCTTCGCTCAACAAAGACGGGTACAATTTCTCCGGAAATCTTGTCTTCGGCTTTTCGAACAGCCTCCTTGATCCTTTCCAGATCACCGGGGGAAAACCTGCTTTGAACAGACATAGTGTGTGAATTGAAACAGTAACAAATTTAACAAACCGCAGTAGATTGAAGTGCCACTTGGCAGCGTCAATGGATTTTCATTTAAAGGCTCTCATTTCCCTTACTTTCCATCGGCCCGACTTCATATAAATGAATGCCATTGTGAACATGCATATCCAGTACACCCATTCGCTCGCCCATCCCCACGTGATGGATAAATTCAAATATTCCAGAACTACATAGACATAGATCGAATAGATAATAATGGTGACCAATTCGATGATGAGGTTGACCATGGTGTTGCCTGTACCGGTAACGGAATTAAGCCACACAACAGAAAAAGACATCATCATGAGTGCCGTTGACACCACACGTACCACCGGAATAGCCTCGGACACGAACTCAGGCCCCTGCCCATAAAACGACAGGAATGCGTCCGGAAACAGATTAAGAAGCACCGTAATGACAGCGGAACAACTAAGACTTATTTTGACAATCCTTCTGATCAGAGGAAGAACCTCTTCTTCTCTCCCTTGCCCGATGATATTGCTGACCATGGTGTTGGTGGTCGCAGCAAAAGACCATGAAAAAATACCGGCAACGCCAAAAATATTCCGCATGGTATTGGAAATCGCCAGTGCCCGTTCGCCATGGTGCTCGATCAAAATGTAGAAATATTCCCATGTGATGATACTAATGGCGAATTGCGCAATAAGTGGAGAGGACTGATATAGAATCATCCTTATGGTGCTGAAACGTAGCTGAGGTTCTTCAAAAAATGCAAATTGTTTATGAAACCCCTTCCAATGAATGACAGCATAAATCACAAGTAAGCCGGCTGCTTCCGCAACAATAGAAGCAACTGCGGCACCATTGAAGCCCATGGCAGGGAGACCGAAGTGACCGTAGATCAGGGAATAATCCAGAATTATGTTGGTGGCCGCCTCCGCCAGCGTGCCCCATACCAGGAATCGTGTTTGATTGGTACCCACGAGAAGAGCATTTCGCATGACATACAGGTAGAGAAAAGGAAGTCCCCAGATACGGATGTACAAGAATTCAATCGACTTTTCAGCGACATCCGGATTATGAATGGTTGAGCGAAGTATAAAAGGGGCTACTGCATAGGAAATAACAATCCCGAGTGCCGCAATGGCCAGCGCGACCCATACACCATGAAAAAAAAGCTGACCTATCTCCTTATGTTGGTTTTGTCCGGCTCTTCTTGCGATGAGGGCCTGAAGCCCATTGTTAAGGCCATTGCCAATCACAGCAAAAATTAGATAGTAGACCCCTGTAATGCCGGCGCATGCAAGTGCCTGCTCCCCCAATCCGCTGAGAAAAATATTGTTTGTAATGAAGTTAACCTGGGGAACCAGCAAAGCCAGTGAAATGGGCAATGCCATCCCGAGAATCTGCCGGGTATTGGTTTCCAATCTTAGATCTGAAGTGTTAACAGTCATAGGTCGACCCGGCGCAGTCAATTACCTGTGGGTTCTCCGGCAGCAAAACTAATACAACAAGACGATCACATTACCTTTCATCCTTAATCGTGCATTCAATAACAGGTTCTTGTTTGAATTGCCAATTGGCTTCCCTAATTCTGTAAGTAAAATCAAGCAGTATGAAAGTCAAACATTATCTGATCACCTTGTTGGCAGCTTTGTGCCATTTTTATTTGACGCAGGCACAGACCCTGCCGGCTGACAAAGGACTAAAGAATCTTAAATGGAGAGCAATCGGCCCGGCTAATATGGGCGGCAGGACAACCGACATTGTTGGAATACCCGGTGACCCTGCAACGTTCTATATCGCAGGAGCAGACGGAGGCATTTTTAAAACAACCAATGCAGGAGCAACCATGACACCCATTTTTGATAATCAACGCGCCTATTCCATTGGCACCATCGTGGTTGCGCCTTCTGATCATGAGGTACTTTGGGTGGGAACCGGTGAGGGCGACCCCCGCAACTCAGTAGGTTATGGTTATGGAGTGTATCGCTCCACAGACGGGGGCAAGACATGGTCGCACCTTGGACTGGAAAAAACGGATCGCATAAAACGTATTGTTGTACATCCTCAAAACCCTGATGTGGCCTGCGTCTGCGCGTTGGGAAGGGAGTGGGGTCCAAATCCTGACAGGGGAGTGTTCAGAACGTTGGATGGAGGCAAGACTTGGGAGAAGGTTCTCTACCTGGATGAAAACACTGGCTGCTCGGATATTGCCATGGAGTGGAATAACCCGCGCATCTTGTATGCAGGGATGTGGACTTTTCGAAGAAAGCCATGGCGTTTTGATGACAGCGGCGAAAAAACCGGTTTATACAAATCGATTGATGGTGGGAAAACCTGGGCAAAAATCTCTCATAAAAATGGACTGCCCGATAAGCCAATGGCGCGTATTGGAGTTTCAATCGCCCAGAGCCAGCCCAACATTGTGTACATGATCACGGAATTCAAGGAGGGAGGTACTCTATTTAGGTCAGAGGACAGAGGGGATTCCTGGAAGATGATTAACGACGATCGTGAATTAAACTTCAGACCGTTCTACTACAGCGATGTGAAGGTTGATCCCACCAATCCTGATCATGTATATACCTTGTCAGGAGGACTTAACAAGTCAACGGATGGAGGCAAGACTTTCACCACCGTGGCGCGCGGCCAGCACGGAGACAATCAGGGATTGTGGATCGATCCGATGAACTCGAATCACGTGCTCAGCTCAGATGACGGGGGATTTCGGGTGAGCTTCGATGGGTTGAAGACATTTGACGCGATCAACAATGTTGAACTGGCACAATTCTATCAACTTGTGGTGGATGATCGCGATCCCTACTTTGTCTATGGCGGACTTCAGGACAACGGAACCTGGACTGGTCCGAGCAATTCCCTGCACCAGATCGGCATCCTGAAAAGAGATTGGATCCAGGTTGCGGGTGGTGACGGCTACTATGCAGTGCCGATCCCCGGTCATGAGAATGAAGTGTATGCCAACCTTCAAGGCGGTGTCATCTTCCATGTTGATACAAAGACGGGCAACGTCCGTACCATTCACCCTTATCCAAAAAAAATCGGATCTGCCGGCGAGGGCATATCGACTCATAAATACAGGTTCAATTGGGATTCTCCCATTCATGTCTCACCTAACGATCCGAACACGGTCTATACGGGTGGAAATATTTTGTTCAGGAGTCGAGATAAAGGCTTTACGTGGGAGGAAATCAGTCCTGATCTTACCACCAACGATAAATCAAAGCAACAGTCTTCCGGCGGTGAAATCTATCAGGATAACACAGCGGCTGAATTTCATTGCACCATCATGGCAATTGCAGAATCTCCAGTCAAGAAGGATGTGATCTGGGTGGGGACTGATGATGGCAACGTTCAACTTACCCAGGATGGTGGCAAGACGTGGACGAAGATGGTCATTCCAGGCCATCCTCAGTTTGGGTGGGTGTCCAAGATTCATGCATCAGAGCACGATGCCGGTACTGCGTTTGTTGCCGTTGACAATCATCGCCTTGATGACTACAAGCCTCACGCCTTTATGACAACAGATTTTGGAAAGACCTGGACGACTATTAGCAACGGCTTGCCTGAAGACTGGGTTTATGTTGTAAGACAAGATCCGCATAATCCAAATGTGCTTTATGCAGGAATGGAGCACGGTGTGTTTGCCTCCTTGGATAAGGGAAAGACCTGGACCAAGATCAACAACAACCTGCCGAATGTTTCTGTAAGAGACTTGCGGGTGCAGAAGAGGGAGCATGATCTGGTGGTAGCCACTCATGGCAGGGGAATCTGGATAATGGATGATATGCGGGCGATTGAGGACTATGCTTCTATTGGCGGCAAGGAACTCGCGGTTTTCGCACCCCGTATTGCCACATTATGGAATTATTACTCAATGATTGAAGAGCAGGGCAACCGCGCCTATCGCGCGAAGAACCCGGACTTTGGTGCCTACATCAGTTTCTATCTTCAGAATGATCCTAAGCAGGCCATAAATATTGATATTACTGATGCTTCAGGAAATAAGGTGAGATCTCTGAAAGATTCCACTTCAAAGGCCGGAGTTAACCGGATTGTTTGGGATTTGAGATACCAGGAGGCAGAGAAACTTAATCATCCGGTTGCCAGTGGTTGGGGGGGCTGGGTATTGCGACCTCTGGTTCCTCCTGGTGAGTACACCGCTACCATTACCGCCAACGGTCAGACGGCCGTGACCAAGATTGCAGTTAGGGCCGATCCAAGGATTAATGCCACTCAGCAGGATTATCAAGCCAAAACAGAGACTTTATTGTCCCTCCGCGATCAACTATCACAAACACACCGGCTGATCAATACAACTGATGCAACCATTCAGCAACTAAAGGAACTGAAATTGCGGATCAAATCGGCGGGCGATCAGTCTGGGGTAGACCCTTCTGTAAGCCCATCCATTGATGAGGCTATCAAAAAATTGAAGGAGTTTGAAGATGCGATACTGCGGAGACCTCCACCTAACATGGGATACCGTCAGGGGCCGCGCCTCCGTGAAGAAATATCTGATCTGATGGGTGCGGTTGACGATGCAACCGCACGTCCTACCACTCCGCAGCTGGGAAGGGCGCAGGAACTCCGGCAAGAGACACAGGATGCCACTAATCAATTACAGAAAATAGTTAGTGATAACGTGAATCCAATAAATGAAAAGGTGAAGTTCCTCCCTGCCATTACGGTGACGAAATCAGACAAGAAGGATATGTAAGGGGGTTTAACTCAGAGAAGGGGGCTTATAAGAAGTAAAAGGAAGCCTCAAACAACTTACATATCGGAGAGTCAATTCAGCAACGAACTTGAAAGGGGGCTGCCTCAAAGTCGAGAAGGCCCCTTTCTTGTTTTATCCTTGGAACAAAAAAATACAGTACGGAAATTCAAAAATTCAATTAAAGATCATGCAGACTATTTTGGGCGCAAATGGAATTATCGCCAGGGAGCTTTCAAAACATCTTCCTGCCCATACAAACAAAATTCGTCAGGCAAGCCGGCATCCACAAAGAGTGAATGCAG
>JBDHXU010000073.1:0-15930 GCA_039810905.1 Cyclobacteriaceae bacterium
ATCATACCCAAGAAGTGTTTCTTCGTCCGGATCAAGCTTGGGTTCAAGGCCGATCACCGGGTTAACCTCCTTTTTGCGCGGGTGCTTCATGATATGGCCGAAGCCGGCGAAATAGATCTGATAAGCCATTATCCGTCGCTGCAACGGCACAGTATGCCTTCCGACTTCAAATTCATCATCCTCCATTCCCTCGCTTCGGTGGACAGCGAGATCTCCTCTTTCGACAACCTGATCATCCAGGGCTACCGGTTCATCAAGCGGCACAGCCTCTCCACCGAAGAATTGTACGGCCTTGAACTTGCCAACGTAGAGTTGGAGACGGTACCTATCATGGTGGGACCCGTCGCGAAAGTCCGCATCAAGAGGGAAAGAGCGGAAGCAGAAAGGGAAAAGGAACTACGATACCACGGCCATTTGCAGTGACCGATAGCGGACGGTTCCGTTCAATTGCGCTCATAATCTGAGGCAAGAACATCAACCCAAACGATTTTTTGGCACGGTTACGGAGTGGCACTGATTTGGAATAGTGTCGATCACTCCAGAATACTTATGCTTCAGAACTACGTTAAGATTGCGGTCCGGAATCTGTTCCGTAACAAGGCTTATTCATTGATTAACATTATGGGTTTGTCACTGGGAGTGGCCTGCTGCCTGCTCCTCACCCTGTATATTCAGGATGAATACAATTATGACCGGCACCATCAAAGGCTCGAAGATCTTTACCGGATAACCACCCTGATTAATTTCGACAAAGGACAGGACAAAATGGGGACGACCTCACCTCCCATTGCGATGACTTTATGGGATGAGATTCCTGAAATCGAATCCGCCGCAAGGGTGTTGAACCCTCCAGGGGAATCCTTGTGTCTGATCCAGCATGAGGACAAATTATTCTATGAAACGGATGGTCTCATCGCAGACTCCACCCTCTTTGAAATTTTTACTTATGAGTTCATCGAAGGAAATCCTAAGCGATCACTTGTCAATCCAAACTCAGTGGTGATTTCAGACAAGATGGCCCGCAAGCTATTCGGCAATGAACCTGCTCTTAACCAGGTCATAAAAATCAGCCAGGGCAATACGGCAGATTATAAAGTAACAGGTGTATTCAAATCAAGCGCCAACAGCCACCTGCATGCCAACTTTTTCACCTCCATGACGTCCGCCGGCGGGATGGCAGAATATATCAGCAAAGACCCTGAGGCTACCGGGGAATGGGCGGGGCAAAACTTCGTACCCGCCTATGTGAAACTGGTGCCGGGTCACAACCGCCAGGAGGTGGTGAGGAAGATGAATGAAGTTCTCACGAAATACGGCGCCGAAGACATGAAGGCAATAGGATTGTACAAGGAGCTTGGGCTGGAGCCTGTTGAAGATATATACCTCAAATCCGACATTGGTAAAAGTCCGCGGATCAGCTACATCTATGTGATCGCCAGCATCGCAATCTTCATCCTCCTTATAGCCTGCATCAATTTTATGAACCTGTCCACAGCAAAGGCAACACGAAGGGCTGCTGAAATCGGGATCAGGAAAGTGATGGGTGCCCTCCGGAGCTCGCTGATAAGTCAAATTCTGGGGGAGGCCATGGTTATTGTTTTACTTTCAATTCTTATCAGCGTCGTATTGGTTCAGACCAGCCTACCCTATTTCAATGAGGTAACAGGCAAAAACATTTCGTTTCAGACCGATAATTTCTTCTACTTCATTGGAGCACTGGCCGTAATTGCCATCATTACGGGACTTGTGGCGGGGAGCTATCCAGCATTTTATCTTTCTTCCTTTCAGCCCGCGCAAGTACTGAAGGGAAAATTCAGCATGACCAATGCATCCGGTTTGCTTCGCAGGTCGCTTGTTATTTTTCAATTCATGATCGCCATTACACTGGTGTGCGGAATGATCATTATCTCCAGGCAACTGAAGTACATGCAGGAAAAAGATCTGGGATTTGACTCCCATGCCAAATTGGTGATCCCGATGCGGACCAAAGAGGCGAAGGGGCAGCATGAAGCATTTAAACAGCAACTGGAAAAGAACAGCGACATCCTTGCCGTCTCGGCCACAGAATACCTTCCGGGCTCTACCGTGTGGAGCGACATGATGTTCTATTCGGAAGGGGGCAATATGGATAATGCCATACTCCATCGGAGGAACCTTGTGGATTTTGGCTATCCCGAAATGATGAACATCAAAATCATTGCCGGACGCTCATTCACCAACAACCGCGCCGTTGAAAGCAACCGAAAGGTTATTGTGAACCGGACGTCGACGAAAAAACTAGGCATCACCCCTGAAGATATTGTCGGGCAGCATATCTATTTTGACTGGCAAGGGAAAAAGTATGATTACGAAGTAATTGGGGTAATGGAGGACTATCATCAGCAATCGCTTAAGGAGGCCATCAACCCGATGATGTTTGAAATGTCGCGTGATAGCAGCCGCTACAGCTATGTCGTGGCCACTGTAAATACCAGTCACCTTTCCGAAACCATTGCACAGGTTGAAAAGAACTGGAAAAGTCTCGTGTCTGACACTCCCTTTGAGTACTCCTTCCTGGATGAAGATCTCCGCGAGCAATATGAGGAAGACCAGAAGGTGTCGTCCATCATCACAAGTTTCACTGTGATGGCAATGCTCATCTCCTGCCTGGGGTTATATGGCCTCTCCTCCTTCATGGCAGAGAGAAGGTTTAAGGAAATTGGTGTCCGTAAGGTCATGGGTGCATCTGTCAACCAGATTCTGGGGTTGATGTCAACGGAGTTTGTGAAACTTGTTCTCATTGCCTTTGTTCTGGCCGTACCGCTGGCCTGGTACACGATGGATCAATGGCTTCAGGGCTTTGCCTACAGGATCACCGTGGGGCCTGCGGTATTCCTGCTTGCCGGTGCCGGAGCGCTTCTCATTGCTTTGCTGACTGTCAGTTACGAGTCTCTCCGCGCGGCCGGCATCAACCCTGTAGATACACTGCGAAACGAATAGAATTTACTACTCTCACTTATGTTACTGAACTATCTCAAAATTGCAACCAGAAGTTTGCTCAAGAATACCGTATACACTTTCATTAATGTCGTAGGACTTGCCATCGGAATTGCATGCAGCATACTGATCATGCTGTGGGTGTATGATGAATACTCCTACGATCGTTTTCATGAAAACTACAACGAACTATACCAGGTCTACAAGAACTCAAAATTCTCCGACGGAATTTCAACACAAAAACCTTTACCCTATCCGCTCCGCGACCTTCTCAAACCCGCATCCAGCAGCATCCGATATGTTGTAATGACCAACTGGGGCGAAGGCAACCTTCTTACGGTTGGAGAAAAGAGACTGAATAAATTCGGCATGAGCGTGGGGGAAGACTTTCTGAAAATGTTCAGTTTCCGCCTAATCAAGGGTGACCCTGCAACCGCCCTGAAGGAACCAAGATCGATAGTTCTGACCAACAGTACAGCCAAAGCGCTTTTCGGTGATCAGGATCCCATCAACCAGCTGGTCAGACTGGATGACCACGATGATCTGAAAGTAAGTGGCGTCACGGAAGATGTGCCCGATCAATCTACGATCACATTTGACTACCTCCTGCCTTTTGACTACTTCGAATCCACACAAGAATGGGTGAGGAATGCCAAAAACTCCTGGGACAACAATTCGTTCCAAATGTTTGTACAACTAAACCAGGGGGCGGACATCAACGAAGTCAATCGTGCCATAAAAGACCTGAACAGAAAGCACGACAAAAATGAACCTACGGCCGAGATCTTCCTGCACCCCGTCAAGGACTGGCATCTCTATTCGAAGTTTGACAATGGCAAAGCAGTCGGGGGAATGATAACCTATGTAAAATCCTTTACGGCAATTGCATTTTTCGTCCTGCTGATCGCCTGCATTAATTTCATGAACCTGGCCACTGCCAGATCAGAAAGTCGAGCCAGAGAGGTCGGTATTCGCAAGAGTGTTGGCTCAAGGCGAAAAGATCTTGTCTTTCAGTTCCTGGGAGAATCCCTGCTGATCACCATAATAGCATTTCTCGGCGCTATACTGCTCGTGGAGCTTTCCATGCCTCTATACAATACCATAGTCGGCAAAAAGTTATTCCTTGACTATTCCAGCCCATCGCTTTGGGTCTCTGCTGTCGCTGTGATAGTGGTGACCGGTGTAGTAGCAGGAAGCTATCCGGCATTCTATCTTTCATCCTTTCAGCCGGCCAAAGTGTTAAAGGGGAAGGTTCAGGCAGGTGCAGGCACCACAATGCCTCGAAAAGTGATGGTGACGAGTCAATTCGGATTTTCCATTCTTCTGATCATAGGGACGATTGGTATCTATCAGCAGATTCAACATGCGCGAAACCGCGAAATAGGATACACACGGGAAAACCTCATGCTCATCTGGACAACTTCTGAAATCGAAAAGTCTTTTCAAACCATTAAGAATGAATTACTGCGAACAGATGTGGTGAAGTCGGTATGTAAGTCCAATAGTCCCATCACCAGAATTTTCTCGTACAATACATTAGATTGGCCTGGAAAGCCCCCCGAAAGTAGGGTAAGTTTTGTCACCATTGCCACAGAGTATGACTATACCGAGACCATGGGCATCCGGATGAAAGAAGGACGCGACTTTTCCACGGCATTCAAAAGTGATACCACTGCGATGGTTCTCAACCAGGCAGCGGTGGAGGTAATGGGACTTTCAAACCCAATTGGAAGCAAATTAAAAATGTGGGACAGGGATTGGAATGTGATCGGCGTCATGGAGAATGTTGTGATGGGCAACCCATACGAACCGGTCGAACCGCTGGTAATGGTATTTCGCCCTGATTGGTCCAGTACAGTCAGCGTGCGTCTAAACCCGACAGACGATTTGAAGAAATCCATATCAAGAGTGGAACAAATATTCAAAACCTACAACCCAGCTTACCCTTTTGAATATCGTTTCGCTGACTCAGAGTTTAATCAGAAATTCACGGGCGTGAATCTGGTCGGCAAACTGACCAATTTGTTTGCGACGCTGGCGATCATTATTACGTGCCTTGGTCTGTTCGGACTGGCAGCATTCACCGCTGAACAACGCACCAAAGAAATCGGCATAAGGAAGGTTCTTGGTGCATCCGTTATGCAACTGGTCCTGCTCATGACCAAAGACTTTTCCAGACTTGTTGTGGTGGCCTTCGCCATTGCGGCTCCTCTTTCCTGGTGGGGAATTACCACCTATTTGGAAAGGTTCCCATACCGGACTACCATCGCGTGGTGGGTATTGCCTGTCACGGGACTGTTCGCCCTTCTCATTGCGGTCATGATTGTGGCAAGTCAGGCGATCAAAGCCGCTCGGTTGAATCCAACCGAAACCCTTCGTAGCGAATAATAAATTACTCTTTCGACTTCCCGTCGGCGATTGCGAGCATTTTGAAAAATAAGGAAGTCGGGCGGCCATTATGGAAGATGCTTGTCCCCGGTGACGCAACCCCACGACCAAGCAGGGGGTATCCAGGATTGAGTAAGTTGAATTCTTGCCGCACCTGTAACTCAAAGTAGGTGAAGATCAATACCGAACTCAGGCTTACCTCCTGGTAAATATGGGGTTGTGGTTACCAAACCTTGACCAGGGGTTGTCAAGCACCGACAGAACACTGGAAAAGCATAGGTATCTAACTCTTGCACCGGCACGAACAAAGCGCTAGGCAGCAGAGGGTAACTTACAAGGTTCGGCTCGTCGATCGGTGCAGCTGAATGTCAGGCCTTGAAGAACATTCTGATGCCCAACAGGATCAGCAAGCCACCGAATACTTTTCTGAGTGTTTCCTGGGGAATCGCGACTGCCGTGGATCCGCCAAGGTAACCTCCCAATACAAATCCAATGCAGATGATGGCGGCTGTTCTTATATCCACATATCCATCCTGGAAATATCTCCATACTGCCAATATTCCGACGGGGGGTACCAACAGTGCCAAAGTGGTGCCCTGGGCAGCGTATTGAGTGAACCCGAACAGCAGCACCAGAGCCGGAACGATAATGACACCGCCTCCAATCCCCACCAGACCACTGAAATAACCGGCAGCCAACCCAAGGGCCAGCAGCCCAGCAATCGTTATAACCGTCATTCTTGAATTTTTTTGATGCTCCTTAATCATGTTTGAAAATCTTCTTCCCCCACTTTATCCGGTCCCAAAACCGCTCATGAAGAAAATAACCGATAGTAGTATATATGTTACTGACCACCATAAAACCCAAAGCCAGTTCGGCTTTCCCAGTAAACAAATACACAGTGATAAAATCCAGGATAAGAATAAGGACACGGTAGGTTACCGTCTTCAGCAGCGTTCTGGATATCGCCTCTTCGGCATGATGGGTGTGATGGGAAAGTATTTGCATGCCAAGGTCTGTCTATGGATACGATTCTAAACAAAATATTAAGTCCCCGTATCAATAACGTCATCAGGACGATCCAGTCCTGTAGATGAGCGACCTTGCAATGGGTCACTTCAACAGAAAAGATCAAATGGGCGCAAGAGAAATACGTATTTTGTTGCAATCAAGGAAACAGAACTAATCAGGGTCACTGACCAGTTGTACGAATTGTCGGCTGGCCTATTATGAGGCCCCGATGTAAGTGGGCAGGGCCAGACCATACCACGGTGGGTTCTCCGATAGCAGTGAGTGAGAACTCAGATGATGCATTCACCCTCAGTTTGCTGTCACCGTAAATGGTGGAGGACACTTCCTCTGCAGACAATTTGGACGCCTCCACCTCGTTGCTACCCATCAGTCTGAATTTCTGCGAGGTCACCTTGCCGCCATTGATCTCAAGGTGATTAGTGCCGCATAAGACGACGTCCATCTTGTCGGCGGTCAACGATGGAATGGTGATCTCAGCCTCTCCATACGACTTGACTTTCAATTCGTCGGTCTTGAGTTCTCCTTCAAATGAAACGGTCTGATGGCCTCGTATTTCAATTTCATTCAGTTCAGTGTAGGTGATATATGCGGTAACGGTTACGCCCCGGTACATGGGAACTGAATGGTCATAACCATCTTCATCCAGGTATTGGTTCTTCTCTGTCCAGCGGGCATGCTCGAGGTAAATCTTCAGCGTACCATTGCTTACCACCACGTTTACCTTGTCCGGTGAGACATTGGTACACACCAATTTAACGGCAGGTCTGGATCCATGGATGAGTACCGCGTTAATGCGGTTCGATACCATCACTTTGTCAAATTCTTTCACCGAGAGCGAATCTGTGGTTCCCAGGGGATTACCGGCAGCATTGGAAAGGGAGAATACTAGCAAGAGAATTATGGGGCTTTTCATAAGGTGTGATTTAACATTGAAATGACACCTGTTACCCAGCTTTCCCCTACTTCCCAACCCAATTTATTCGCGCCTCAGTGACTGCACCGGATTAGACCGGGCTGCTTTGAATGACTCGAGGCTTACCGTAAACCACGCAATCATGACTGCCAGCAACCCAGAGGCCCCCACCACGAGCACGTTTATGTTGACACGATAAGCAAACCCCTCCAGCCACCGGTTCATCAGATACCATGCGGCAGGTGAGGCAATCACAAAAGAAATGACCACAAGACGCACGAATTCCATACTGAGCATAGAGGACAGTTGTGATACAGATGCACCCAAAACTTTCCGTATGCCTATTTCCCGTGTTCTCTGTTCTGTTGTGTAGGCCGCCAGCGCATACAATCCCAAACAAGCGATTATGATGGCCAAACCCGAGAACAGCATGATCACCTGTGCCATCTGTTCTTCCTTATGGTAGATTACTGCCAGCCGCTGATCGAGGAAGGTATACTCAAACGTGGTAGGAATCACAGCCAAATAAGTATTCTCAACCTGGTGCATTGTTTCCTGAAGGGTCCTGGTGTCAAGTTTCACCAGCAAATAGTTGAAAGATTCAGTGGGCGCATTGTGAAAGCAATAAGCGCCGATTGGGTCATGCATCGAACTGAAATGAAAATCTTCCATAACCCCTGCCACTTCAACGAGAGGTCCGAATCCATTCACCTTGAGCTTCATTCCCACCAGGTCATCAGGAGATTTACCGAGAAAATCAGCAGCTGTCTTATTTAGCACCACTTGTATTGTAGTGTCACCTTGGGCCTTTGCTTCGGGCAGCGATCTTCCGGCCAGCAGCTTTATTCCCAGCACCTCCAGAACATCGCCTGAAGTCCTTACCGTCATTAAGGCCTTGCCCTCACCATTGCCATTCAAGGGAGGCAAAACGCGACCACTTCCGCTTTCACCAGGATAAGCCTGTGATCTTACACTCCCCAGTACGCCGGGGACACGACTAAGCTCGGATTGCAGTGCACTGACCTGCTCCTTATTTTGAGCGCCACTGGTTAAAATCGCTACGACCTGTTCGGGGTTGTAACCCAGTTTCTTTTGACGGATAAATGAAAGCTGCTCATAGAATACCGCCGTACTGATAATAAGTATTATCGACACAGAGAATTGCACCACTACAAGGACTCTTCTGAGAAGAGGACTGCCTCCGGAACCTGAAGAACTTCCTTTCAGCACCTGCTGTGGAAGAAATGAAGACAGGTATAGTGCAGGATACACTCCCGAGAGCATGCTCAATAGCAACCAAATAATGACGATAATTCCCCAAAAGCTTGGATGCGTTAGGAAACCCATGGACAACTGCTTACCGGTCAGGGTATTAAAGAATGGCAGAAAGGACAACGAAATCAATACGCTGATCAACAGGGCCAGTCCGACAAATACAAAAGTCTCGAGGTAAAATCTCCGTGCCAACTGGCTGCTGGTTGCCCCCATCGTTTTGGTGACCCCGATCTCTTTAAATCTCCTCTGCGACTGTGCAGTAGAGAGGTTCATGTAATTAACCGCTGCAACTACTATGATGATCAGAGCGAGGCCAATGAGAATTCTGACTTGTTGAATATCACCTTTAGGCACCAAAAGGGTTCCGAAACTTTGCACGTCGCCCGATCGCAGGTAGACATCCCTCAACGGGAGCAAGTGAAGGGAAAACCATCTCTCGTCCTTTACAATATTGCGCTCCACCATGTCCGCCATTTTTTGCTCTACCGCAACCGGCTTAACATCTTCCTTCAGCAAAAGCCACGTCTCAAAACTCGCATTGCTCCAGGATAGATTGGTGTCTTTCGCAAAGTAATGGGAGTTGAACGAGGCTATGATCGGATTCTGGAATCTCGACGTGGCTGGTGGGTTTTTGAAAACTCCCGTGATCTCCAGGTGATCGGCATTATCGACAACAATCGACTTACCCAACACTTCTGTGGTTCCAAAGTACTTGATGGCCGCCGCTTCGCTGATTACGGCAGTATTGGGTCTTACCAGAGCCTGGGCCTGGTTGCCTTTAATAAACTCGTAGGTCAGAATACTGAATATATCCTGATCCGCCCACGCCAGCAGTTTCTCGCTGGATTTGACAGTGTCGGTTGAAACAAAGGCTATGTTGCCAAAATCATGTGCAAATAGCCGGGCAGCTTTTTCCACTTCAGGGATTTCCCTGGCAGCCGTAGGAGCCACCAGATTAGGCACTCCTGTCCAGCGCGCAGTCTTTCCATCCCAGGTTGCTTCGGTATAGACCAAACAGATCCGGTCGAGATTCTTTTGGTTGCTCTCAAAGGACAACTCATCCGAGACATACAAGCCAATGAGGAGTGCACAGGTGAGCCCGGCTGCCAATCCGGTGATGTTGATAAACGTAAACGCCTTGTTACGGACGATGTTCCTGAACAGGATTTTGAGGTAGTTGGACAGCATAGACTTTTGTATTGAGTACTATGACTCGATTCCAGGCTTTCAGGTTGCACGTCGGGAGGAAATTCCCGGGGCTGGCTCCAAAAAAGCGCTGCCATAAACTTGTCCGGCTTCGAACTCCACCACCGGGACTCCCCTTTTGGGTGATCATCAGATTAAATCCAGCCCACCCTATGGAATCCATCTCCCAACTGCATCCTATTTCCAAAAACACCAAGCAAGATGAAATCATTGAAAGGTGCGCTGGTCATCCTGGTGGGTGCAGGCGCCATTGCATTGTTATCCTTCCGGGGTCCTGAAAAGGTTCAAACCAACTACAAGTCAATTCCCAAAGGATGCGTTTACCGCACCCTCATGGGAGAAGAGTCCTCAGATTCGTCGTTCCGTTATTTCACCGATGTCAAAGTGATGCATTCATTGGAGCACGGCTTGACCTGGCTCATCCAGGCTCAGCATCCTGACGGGGGTTGGGGGGCGGGAACGCATCGCAGGCAGGATGTGATGGATCCGCACGCTGTACAACCTGACCCTGCTACAACCGCCATGGTTTCGATGGCCATCCTGAGAAGTGGCAGCACGCTGCACGACGGACCAAATGCCGCTCAGCTGAACAGGGCGTTGGATTACCTGCTGAATACCATTGAGCAGTCGCCTGCCGAGGCCTCCAACATTACCGAACTCACCGGCACGCAGATACAGACCAAACTGGGCTCCAATATTGATGTTATTCTTACTTCGCAGTTTCTGTCCAATCTCCTGGATGGTCAACTCGATGATGAACCCCGGCTTAAAGAAAGAGTACGGAGGGCCAACAATATCTGCGTTTCCAAAATCCAGCGATTTCAGGAAAGCAACGGCAGCTTTGCGGGTTCAGGATGGGCCGGGGTCCTTCAATCATCATTGGCAACCAATGCGCTGGAGTCTGCGCAAGCACAGGGCGCTCCCGTTGACAAGAAAGCTCTGGATAAATCACGGGAGTTCCAGAAGAGTAACTACAACGCCCGTACTGGTGATGTCAATACCACTATGGGCGCAGGCGTCATGCTCTACAGTGTGACAGGCTCCGTGCGCGCAAGTGCCAAACAGGCAAGGCATGCGGAAGAGGAAATTGAAAATGCCAGGAAGTCGGGGAAGTTGGGCAAAGACGATGCTCCTACTGCCCGGAATCTCGAAAAAATCGGATTCTCACCGGATGAGGCGATGAAGTACGCTACAGCCTATGAAGTCTACCAATCAGCCAAAGTCAAGGCACAAGAAGATGCGGTTATGAATGGTTTCGGGAGCAACGGCGGAGAAGAATTCCTGAGCTACCTGCAGACCGGAGAGAGTATGGTCATCGGCAAAGATCAGGAGTGGAAGAAATGGTATGAAAACATTTCAGGACGAATGCTGCACATCCAGAATGATGATGGAAGCTGGAGTGGTCATCATTGCATCACCAGTCCGGTATTCTGTACCGCCACCTGTGTGTTAATTCTTTCCATCAACCAGGATACGGATAAGTTGGTGAGGCTGGGTGAAGACAGGTAAATGCAGATTGGGTGTCGGGCATTGTATCTCAGTGCCCGACACTTACTCTCAACAGCCAAATTATCTATCTTTAAGTCCATGAAACACCTCTTTCTACTTGCATTCCTCATCCTCACAGTGTCCGCCTATTCACAGAAAGTTGAACGCCTAAGACCCGGCCATCGCTACGGTCCGGGCGAAACCATTCAGGCACCTTATTTCGGATTTACCAGTAAGATTCCAGAAGGATGGGAAGGTGTTCTCCCACGCGACACCGAAGCCTTCCTGATGCTCCCAATGAGCGGTGAAATGGGTGAGATTTATGTCTTTGGCAATACGGATGATAATGTCGAGAAGCTCAAGCAACGCTGGACAGCCGGCACCGATATGGGCAGCAACATCAAGCTGAAGGCTAAAGGTCAGATCATGCAGCGAGGCGAGGCCTGGGGCGTAGAAGGTTTCCTTTCGGGTAGTACCAATCAGGCTGATCGCAAGATCTACGCAGAAGCCAAATGCAGCTCGTATGGTGTATGTGTCACGTTCCTGATGCTGAGTGACCGCCAAAGATATGAGCCGGTAAAAAAAGCACTCCAGGCTTTCGTAGATGCTTCTTCATTGGGTGAGCCCAGAATTGTTTCCTTGTATGAGGGCTTTGACTGGAAGGAATTTCTCACGGACAAGGTGCTCATGACCTACTTTACAGCGGAGAAACAGCGCAGTATGAATGAAGTGCATTTCTGTGCTAACGGAACGTTCTATTCCAATATCAAGCGCAAAGGGTTGCTCAAAACGGAATTGAAAGAATACCAGGGAAGCAAGACAGGCACGTGGACGGTTACCGCAGGTCAGCGCGCAGAACTCACACTGACTTTCCCCAAGGCTCCTCCGGCAACCATCGAGTTGTACATTGATGATGAAAAAGTGTATGCCAACGGAGAGAGGCACTTCGTTGGAGCCAGCGAACGGTGTAAGAAATAGGCACTACCTTTTCCTGCCGAACTTATATCCTACATGAATGGTGTATCGGTAACCCGCCTTCCAGGTGTTGGTTCGCCCATTGAGTGAGACCTCCTTCGCGTCGAGGATTTGGTTCAAGAGCGGGAACTTGGATATGATTTCCTGAACAATTTGACTCTGCTCATCCAGATTAAAGTTGCCGTTCAGCTTAAAGTTTAGATTGTAATTGGTAACGGACGGGCCCATAAATATGAAATCAAAGGCCCAGCGGTTGTTCAAAACAAACTGGTACCCGATCTGGAATCCAACGCTCGTGAAGGAAATATCAGAGTGAAGATTCCCCTGGGTTGTGACCCCCGTAAGGTCAGAGGTAATGATACGATCATTGTTGAAGCCATAATAACTGACATACGGGCCAATGAACACTCCGTGCGGGGCCGGGTTCTTATTTTCCCTTTTCAGGTAGAATCGGTAATCCGCCCCGGCCATAAATCCCGACTGGGATGTGGAACTGGCTTTAATGCTGCCCAAAGCCGTGAAGAGCGGAAAGGTCACATAACCTGCTGAAACCGAAAGCGCTTCATAAGGCTTGAGTACGCGCTCATAAGAGAAAATATAGCTGTCGCTGTACAGCGCCCTGGAGCTCAAATTGAGCTTGAAAACATTAGGTCTGGATTTATAGTTGGTTGAATCCTGTGCAACCAATTGTCTGGAAAGACTCAATCCAAGAATGAGAAATCCCCAAATTATAATACGATTACCCATAGCCCACTGTTTTGCCGAGGCAATATAGACATGCCGCGTGGGCCGCCGTATGACTTATATCAAATTTCCCGCTTATTCCGTTCGCAACGACTGCGCAGGATTGGCTCGGGCTGCCCGCAGTGCCTGTGTGCTGACAATCAACAGAGCAAAGGATAGCGCAATGATACCGGTCAGGGGAAACACCCACCAGGGGATATCGATCCTGTAGGGATATCGCTCCAGATAAGAGTTCAGCAGCCACCACGACAGGGGCGCTGTTATGCCAAAGGCAAGTATCACCATCCTTGAAAAATCGGATGACATCAGCGCGATCAGACTGGTCACTGAGGCGCCCATAACTTTGCGGATTCCGATCTCTTTGGTTCGCTGCTCCGCAGTAAAGGCGGCGAGGCCGAACAGTCCCAAACCAGTAACAAGGATGGCGAGAAAGGCAAAGACGTTTGCCAGCTCACCGGTCATGCGGATGGTCGTGAACTTCTTGGCAAACTGCTGGTCGACAAATGTAAATTCAAAGGGATAGGCAGAATTGTATGTTTTGAACACCTCCTCCACTTTAGACAGCGACGCCTTGAGATCCTGACTAGGCTCGAGCCTGATCGTCACGGAACTGATCCAGTTCGGTTCATATATGTAGAATGCAGGACCCACGGCCCTGAAAGGCGACCCCATCAGTACATTATCCACAATGCCAATGAGCGTACGCTTGGCTTTCGGATCATCCCACACATCCAACTGGGTGCCCAATGGATTTTTCAATTGCATGAGATCGGCTGCCGCTTTGTTGACTAAGATGGCGTTTGAATCGCTCTTGAATTCCTCAGAAAAGTCACGTCCCTCCAACACCTTGATACCCATCGTTCGGGTATAATCATACTCGGTTGCAATGGTGGCAAACATGACCTTCTGGTCCTTGGGTTTTCCCGGCCATCCAAGAAAATTGTTTGACCATATGTCGGTTACAGGACTGTTGGATTTTGTTACGGAAGCCACCACTCCGGTCCGGACAAGTTCTTTCTTGATGATGCTGTAATTCTTTTCTATTTGATCGGTGTAATCAACAGTAATGAGGTTTTGCTGATTGTAACCCAGCTGGCGGCTTTGCACATATTGAATCTGCTTGTAGACCACCATGGTACCAATCATGAGCAAGATGGAGAACCCGAATTGAAGTGTAACCAGCACTTTCCTCGGAAGACTTGCGTTACGACCGACCTGAATTTTTCCCTTCAGCACCTTCACCGGACTAAAAGACGAAAGGTAAAATGCAGGATAGCTGCCAGACAGGATGCCGGTAAGAAAGACCAGCGCGCCGATGAATAACCAAAATGCCGGCGCCGTCAAATCAATCCTGAGTTGTTTCTGGACCAGTTCGTTGTAAAACGGAAGCATTCCCTCGGCCAGCAACAGCGCCACACCTGCAGCCAGGGTGGTGATGATCAGGGATTCTCCAAGAAACTGAAAGATGATCTCACGCCGTCTGGATCCAACGCTCTTTCGGATCCCCACTTCCCTGGCGCGGCGCTCAGAGCGGGCGGTCGCCAGGTTCATGAAGTTGATGCACGCGATCACGAGGATGAAGACGGCTATGATGGTAAACAGCTTGACGTAATCGATCATGCCACCGCTCTCCTTACCATTCTCGATATTGCTGTACAAACGCCATCGCGTCATTGGATGCAGCCAAAATATTCGCTTGACATCCGTCTGTCCGTTCTTTTCTAGCACATTTTCAATGCTGGCTTCCACCGGCTGTTCGGAAGAGGGATTGTCCAATTCCACAAAAACCTGAAAAGAATAATTTCCCCAATTCGTCTGATCACGCTTGATCCATTCACGCGTCTCATTCAACTTCCAGGGCAAGAGAAAATCAAATTGGAACGTGGAGTTACCAGGCACATCCTTCACCACACCCGTCACCTTCTGCATATCCTTGTTGTCAATCTGAATGAGCTGATTCATGGGATCAGCTTCGCCAAACAAAGCCTTTGCCGTAGACTCAGTGAGGACAATTGAACCCGGATCACTCAAGGCCTTGGCTGGATTTCCAGCAATCATCGGGAACTCGAACATGGTAAGGAATTCTTCTCCTACGTAGTAGGATTTCTTGTTCATCCGCTTCTCCCCTGCCGTCATCAGCCTGGTTCCACCCCAATCAGTCACTATTGTATTCTTAATGTGCGGATCTACTGTTTTGAATGCCTGGTATGTGGGCAAGGGTACGGACGTCCATGAACTGATTTTGCCATCGTACCAGGCATTGATCCAGACCTGGTAAAGGCGGTCCGACTTGGGATGAAACCGGTCATAACTTAATTCGTCAAATACCCATAGGAGTATGAGCAATGAACAGGTAATCCCGATGGCCAGCCCGGAAATATTAATAAAGGAATATACCGGGTTCTTTTGGAGATTTCTGACAAGTACACTCAGGTAATTCTTAAGCATATGAGGCAATTAAGTAGATAATACTTGGGCAGGATCAAATGGTAACAGAAAATCTGCTTTTTAACTTCCGAAGACAGGCCTTAATGATATAAGGTTGTACGGCAGGAGCAAATAGTTTTGAGTTCTGTAGGAAAAAGTCAGAAAGGGCGGCCCATAGAGGTTTAAGAAAGGGCACTTTACTCGTCTCTTTCCCCTATCTTTTTGCTGAACCCAATGCCGAACAGCGCGCTGTCATAGGCGCCCAACTTGCCCGTGTAGGCAAGATTGAAATTGACCTCCCAGGTCCGGTCAATTTCAATATTATATTCTGTTCCAAATGATACCACCCAGAAGTCTATGCTTCTCTCATATTCTCTCCCCCCACCGGCAAAGACAACCCAGTGTTTCGAGATCTTATACATTCCCGCCAGGCTTATCTTGATGGGATGCGATCGGGTTATCACCTTTTCTTCAAACCTGACTTCATATTTCTGGATGGCCATGTC
>JBDHXU010000074.1:0-15622 GCA_039810905.1 Cyclobacteriaceae bacterium
CCAGATTTTGCATAGCGAAGGATGATTCAACCTGGAGACAGGAGTAGTGTTGAGGAGGAATATCCGCTAATGGTACGGACCTGATTCTACTTATGCTGGTAACATTTTCTAAGTAATTATAAGGAGTAATACAACTAAATCCCTTTCCCGATCATCCAGAGTGAGTTACCTTTCGGCGAAAAGAATCAGACATTCTGTAGTCCCGCCTGTAACTTTCTTGCCGGGATATGAGTATAAGACCTGTTAAGGCAATTTGCTGCCTTGTTCGCCGTTTAGGTGATGAAGCGTCAGCAAGGCCCTCCTAAACACCTCGACCCATGAAAAGAAGACTTATCATTGCAGCCGGAATCCTGGGCGTACTGCTTGTCGGATACCTGATGGTCCGGGGTGATGAAGGCAGTGAAGCCCAGGACATCGTCACTGCCGTAAGATCGGGCAAATTCAGGGTGGAGATAGAAACCACCGGCGAACTTGAGGCAAAGAACTCTGTCAAGATTCTTGGCCCGCAATCTCTGCGGAACTTTCAGATATGGCAGGTCACCATTCAGAGTATTATCGATGAAGGAACAGTAGTCAAGAAGGGCGACTGGGTGGCCACCCTCGACCGTTCCGAATTCCAGAACAAGTTTACTGCCAAGCAAATCGAGCTCGATAAGGCTGTTTCCAAATTCAATCAGACTCAGTTGGACACCACCCTGCAAATGCGCCAGTCCCGGGATGAACTGATCAACCTTCATTATAGTGTTGAGGAAAAGGAGATCCTGCTGGAGCAGTCCAAGTTTGAACCGCCTGCCACCATCAAGCAGAGAGAAATTGATCTTGACAAGGCGAAGCGTGCTTATGACCAGGCCGTAGAGAACAACAAAATCAAAAAGAAGCAGAACATCGAGAAGATGAGGGAAGTGGATGCCGAACTGCGGAAGGTGAAGTCTGAGTTCGAGAGCATGACCAAGGTGCTGGAGTCATTTAACGTGACCGCACCCGAAGCAGGCATGGTTATTTATGAGAAGGGATGGGATGGAAAGCCGATCAAGGCGGGTTCACAAATACAAATGTGGGAGCCTACTGTGGCAACACTTCCGGATCTTACTAAAATGCAGTCCAAGACTTACGTGAATGAAGTGGACGTCCGTAAGGTTAAGATTGGTCAGTCTGTAGATATTGGTCTTGATGCTTATCCGGACAAGAAACTCACGGGCACGGTAACGAAAGTAGCCAATGTTGGAGAGCAGCGCCCGAACTCGGATGCAAAGGTCTTTGAAGTGTCAGTAGAAATTACAGGCACTGATGCCACCCTGAGGCCTTCCATGACCACCAGCAACAAGATCGTAGCCAGTGTGCTGGACAGCGCACTGTACATTCCCCTGGAGTGCCTGCACAGCCAGGCAGATTCCATTACTTATGTGTACAGGAAGAAAGGGCTGAAGACAATCAAGCAGGAGATCGTTGTGGGTGAAACGAATGCCAATGACGCAGTGGTTTTGTCGGGGCTGAACACAAACGACAAAGTTTATCTGTCCATTCCACATGGCCTGGAAGAAGAAGATATTGAACTGCTGCCCGAATTGAATGGCAAGAGGAAAAAGAAGGAGGCCGGTCCCGGCCAGTCCGATAACAAGATAGCTGCACAACCTGTTTCCAACTAGCTTGTGAAGTTCCTCTCACAGTTACTTGCACCGAGGGTACTTGCCAACCTGCTGATCGCCCTTGACGCGGTGGTTGCCAATAAGATCCGTTCGCTCCTCACAGCACTGGGTATCATATTTGGAGTTGCCGCCGTTATCGCCATGCTGGCCATAGGAAACGGTGCGCAGCAGGAAATTCTGAACCAGATCAAACTGGTGGGTGTCAATAACATTGTCATCAAACCCATCATTGAGCAGAAGGAAGAAAAGCTGAACGAACAGGCCTCCGGCAAGAAGGAGAAGAGAAAGTTCTCCCCTGGTCTCACCATGCGGGATCTTCACAATATCATGTCTACCATTCCCGGCATCACAAGGACTTCGCCGGAAATCATCCTGAATACCCATGTCATTCGAAACGGGCTGCGCAGGTCAGCAAAATTAGTGGGGGTGGCGCCCGCTTATTTTGAGATCTATGATTTTCAACTGGCTGACGGTACGATGTTCAATGATGAACAAATGAAATTTGGTGCGCCGGTATGCATTATCGGCTATGCGGTCAAGAGCAAGTTCTTTCCTACGGAGGATCCTATTGGCAAGAATATCAAAGTGGGGCCGCACTGGCTTACCATCATCGGGGTGATGAATGAGCGCATAGTTTCGCAGACGAGCATCAGCAAGCTTGGAATCCGGGACTTCAACATGGATATCTATTCGCCGCTGCAAACTGTTCTTATACGGTACGAAAACAGGGACATGATCACCGCTGAGGAACTGCGACTGGCCGCGATGAGGAGTCGCGGCATGATTTTCGGCACCGACCAGAATGCCACGGAGGATGAAAAAGACAAGAAGAACTATCATCAATTGGACCGGCTTGTGATTCAGGTGGAAGAAACGCACAAGATCCAGAACGTGGCAGAAATCATTTCCCGGCTGCTGACCCGAAAGCATTATGAAGTTGTAGATTTTGAAATTGAGATACCGGAATTGCTGCTGAAGCAACAGCAGCGCACCAATGACATCTTCAACTATGTTCTTGGCGCAATTGCCGGGATATCGTTGCTGGTTGGAGGCATTGGCATCATGAATATAATGCTGGCTTCTGTGCTGGAGCGCATCAAGGAGATCGGATTGCGTTTGGCCATCGGTGCAAAGAAGCTTGACGTTATCCAGCAGTTTCTGTTTGAGGCAATATTGATCAGCGTCTCAGGAGGCATCATCGGGGTCGTGCTTGGCGTCGTCATGGCATTGCTGGTATCCAGTGTGGCGGGCATCCCGACTATCATCAGTTTCATGTCCATTCTACTTTCATTCGGCGTGGCGGCCACCGTTGGGCTGATCTTTGGAATTGCCCCGGCCCGTCGTGCTGCAAATCAGGATCCCATAGCTTCACTCCGATATGAGTAAAACCATTCTCTTTACCGTTCTGACTTTTGCAACTGCATTGCATGCATCCTTTGGGCAAAACCGTTTTACGCTGGAGGACGTAATTCACCGTGCGCAATCCCAGTCGCCTGTTTTCAAGCAGAACGAGACGAGAAGGGAAACACGTTATTGGCAATACCGTTTTTACAAGACCAACTACAATCCGCAAATCCGGATGAACAGCGGTGGCGGTGCATTGTACACGAACAGCATTACACCAGTCCGGCAGCCGGATGGCTCCATCATCTACCTCCCGGTCAATCAGCTTAATCCAGGCGTGGGCTTTGCCCTGCAGCAACCCATACAATGGACCAACGGAACCATTTCGGTGGGCTCCAGTTATAACTACTTCAAGGATCTCAATGGCAATACAGTGCAATGGAACGGTGCGCCACTCAACATCGCACTCAATCAGCCGCTGCTCGCATATAACCGGTATAAATGGGACAAGTTGATCGAGCCGATACGTTATGAGGAATCCCTCCGGGACTATGCAGAAGGCATGGAACAGATCGCTCGGGATGCAGCAGACAATTTCTTTAATGTGATGGACGCCCAGGTGAATCTCCAGATCGCTACGTATAACCTGGCAAACAATGACACGATCTATAAAATTGAGCAAGGCCGTTACAACATCGGAACCACCTCGGAAGACAAATTGCTCCAGGTGGAACTTCAGCTGCTGAAGTCCAGGCAGGACGTGGGACAGGCATCCTTGTCGTTGCAGAATGCCAGTCTTCAGTTGCGCACTTATATGGGACTGCGCACAGGCGAGGCGTTTGAGCTGCTGCTGCCTGATCAGATTCCCACCATGATCATCACGCAAGAAGATGCATTGCGATATGCCAAGGAAACCCGATCTGCCTATATAGCCTTTGAGCGGCGTAAACTGGAAGCTGATGCTGCAGTAGCGCAGACGCGAGGGCAGCTATACCAGGTATCGGTGCAGGCTTCTTATGGTTTGAATAATGTGGGGCCCACGCTGGGCGGATTGTATGAGAATACCACCAAGCAACAGGTAGCCAATGTCACGTTCAATATCCCCGTGCTTGATTGGGGAAGGAGGAGGGCCCAGATGCAGACGGCCTATGCCACCAAAAGGCTGAATGACTATGTCATTGCCCAGGATGAGGTGACCTTCGAGCAGGAGATCATCACCAAGGTCAGGCAATTTGAGATGTTATATCTCCAACTGGAGATCACAAGAAAATCAGACGAGGTTGCGTTGAAACGATATACAGTTGCGCAGAATCGTTACCTGATAGGAAAGATCGATATCACCAACCTTGGTATTGCCCTGACGGAAAAGGACAATGCAAAACGTGCCTATATCAATGCGCTGCGCTCCTTCTGGACTTCTTACTACGACATGAGGCGGCTGACCCTCTTTGATTTTGTGAGCCAGAAGTATCTTTATAATCCCGTCAACAATTAGTCTTTTCTGTGGTACTACCTGCCAATGAGTACAAACGGGGCCCAATAGTAGGGATCAGCATATTCAGCATTGTCCAGGAGTTTCATCTTGGCGGACTTTAATGCCGCTGACTTGGATCGGCCTTCGAGGAGTTGATTGTAGAACTCAATCATAAGCTCTGATGTGGACGCATCAGCTACTTTCCATAACGAAACCATAATATTTCTTGTCCCCGCATAAAGCCACCCTCTCGTAAGACCCATTACGCCTTCACCCTGGACAATTTTACCGAGCCCGGTTTCACACGCAGATAACACAACCAGTTCGGCATTCAGCTTCAAACCGTAGATTTCACCCGAATACAAGATGCCGTCTTCGGAACTGGTGCTGTCCTGAGAAAGGAGCAAGCCGGATAACCGCGGGTTTTGATCATTGATGATACCGTGTGTCGCAAAGTGTATGTATCGGTAATGTTCCAGTTCGCCCGATTTAACCACTTCTTCTCTAGCATCCTTCAAAAGAAAATACCTCGCGAACAGGTTCTTGTCCTTCAACAATTTTGTAATGCTCGTGACTTCTGTTTCCGTCGCTGGCAGAGGGGCGATATACCTTCCATCAATGGAAAAGGCACGGGTGTCTTTATGCTGGGATTCAGTGCCCTCGTAAAACCTTTCGCAACCTTTGACGAGAAAGTTGGTATTGTTCACATCCGTAAAAACAGGGGCAAAGGCTATGCATGCTTTATCGGGGCTTATTTGCTCCGGACTTTCGGTAAGGAGTAATGAGGAGGATAGTCCATAGCTGATTTCATAGTCCTTCATAAGGAACGGCAATGTTTTGTAGCTGCCCTGACTTGCCGATTGCATCAATGACTCAAATGGGATGTAATTCAGAAGGCCGTCAGGAACAATCATCAGTCGAAGTATTCCGCCCGGAAGTTGTTGACGGACGGGGTCCCATATGCTTGCGTAGACTTTTGTGCTGTATTTCAGGAATTCACTGCTTAGTTGCAGTGTAATACTGTTTCGCAGGGCCTTGATATTCTTGCCCAGCGTACTATCTGTGTGAATGCGAATAAGGTCTATTTTGTCTTTTGTGACAACACTGGCAAAAAGGTTCTCTTCTCCAAGGAAGTATTCGATCAGTGCTTCTTCTTTGGATAATTTCTGCATGACAGCAGCAACAGGAATGACCTGGTTGCTGTATTTGAGCTTGTAATAAGATGGAAAGCCGGTTTCATAGGAATTCAGGATGATGCGCAATTGCCTGTGAAGCTCCAAAAGCTGAGCGTCAACTGTGGCGGCCGTTTCATTGTCAGGCATTTTCGACCGCTGCAATTCAAGGTTGTTAATTCTGGCTTTGACAGACCTTTCTTTGAACAAAAGGGAGTCTGGTATGGTTATTCCAGCCCTTGCATTGACTTCTGCCAATGCATTACGCAATACGCCGGCCTTACTTTTTTCTATAAGATGAAAGGCCAGTTCCTTATACTCTGACTTGCCGGTAATTTTCCACGCTTCATTAACCGATGCAAGGGCTTCCTCGTAAAGACTGGTTGCACTTTCAGCGAGGTCGAGTTTGGAAGACTCGCTTACGGATCTTCTGCGGATTCGGTCAACGAGCGAATCCGATTTGATATAAGTGCGAATGGCCAGCTCAAGCATGCTCTTGTCTTTCCTCCTCTTGAAACGATCCATATACAGCGTCGCACGAATCTGGTAGGACTCGAGCAGAAGTTTCCCGTTAAAGTAGCCATCCTGGTTGTCGTTGAATGAAGATGAGAGAGGAGGATCATTGGGAGCAGACGGATCATACTCCTGGAAGTCAACCTCGCGGTAGAAGTTCAGCATGATTGCCCTTGAGACATATTCCATGGCGTTCTTGCGCCCATTGCTCTCTTCTGCAATCATGTTGAGAAAGCGAATGCCCATTTCCTTCAAGTCGGGATCGGGTCGGGCAGTCATGGCATCAAAGTCGAGCAGTTTGACGGCACGTGTGAAAATGGGATCGACATCATAATTCTTTCCGGAGTTCCACAAGGTCTGGATCATGTTACTGCACACCAGCAGTTCATTTACCGTGTCAGCTGCGGTCTTATAGTAGGAATTGGCTTTTCGGTAATAGTCAATGGCCTTGTCTGTTTCATTCATGGCACCGTAGATGTTTCCACGCACCAGGTCCAGATTGGCATTCCTTTTTTCATTGCCTGAGAGCGGCGCATTTACGGCTTGTGATTTATCGATATAGGAAAGAGCCTCTTTCAACTTTCCGGAATAGAAATAGTTGTGACCAAGACCTTCATATACATCGGCCAATAATGTATTGTCACGAGTCTGTTGGCCAATCGTCAGCGCTTTACTGTAGTGGTTAATCGATTCTTCATAATCACTTTCATATTCCAGAAAATTACCCAACCTGAACAGGCTCCACCCCTCGAAGGAAGAACGCTCTGGCAGGTTGCTGAAGACGGATTGGGCTTTTTCAAAATATTCTTTTGACTGGTCAGGGTCATCTGTCTCTCGCAAATAGTCGGCTACCCTGAATAATGAAATGCCATGCAGATAGCTGTTCGGATAGGTCACTTCACATATTTCCTGTGCATGGAACAGATAGTCCCATGAAGTTTCTAAATCAAGGAAATGGTTTCTCTGGTAGCCGTGATAAGGAAGTGCGTTGGCTGCATCTGCACCCTTTAACATGCATATTACATATTGCTTCCAGTTGAGTTGAAGCGCATATAGTTTAGCTGCCTTGCAATAGTTGATGAGGGCGCTATCATACAGTTGTGACGCATTGAACTTCCCTGCTTTTTCAAAAACCTGCCAGGTGAAGGCAGTATCCTTTTGTGGCATGAATGGGGTGACCTTCCAATCATTTGCCATTCGAAGAATGAGCGTACGACCCCTGTATCCTGTCGCATACTCAAATGCCTTGGCGTAGTTCCTATTCTCAGCATAGTACCCTTGATAAGCGCGACCAATTTCGTCAATCAATTTGCGATCCGACTTCCATTTTTCAGCAAACCTGAGAATTCTGTCGACTTCCCAGGCGTTGGCCCTCACAAACAACATACTGCTTTTCCATAGATACCACGTATTGCTGTCGGTATTTGTCATGGATTTTTGATACAGAGAGGCAGCTTTGATTGAATCCGAAATCTGATCAGGACCCTTCTTTTGTCCAATGAACGAAGGCACATAGAGATTCATGGTCATCAGATAAGAGAGCGAACTTCTGAAGTTGTCTTTTTGAAATTGCGGACCGACCTGATCCATGTAGGACAGTGCATTCTTCTGAAGGATGTCATAAAATTCCTTGATGCTTTGTGTGCTGTAGTCATAAGCCCTGCTGTAGATGGCCAGCCTGTTCATTTTTTCCATATAAGCAAGCCGTGCCGCTGTAATGGTACGCCTGCAATTGAGGTAACGTGGCCTGAATCTGGCACCCTTGTCAGGATAGTCGTTTTCCAGAAGTTTGGCAGTTGTTAAGGAATGATCAAATTCATTCATGCAGTCCTGGCAGGCGCGTTTGCCATCCAGGGCGTACCTGGCCTGATCGTTGTCATTCACTTTTCTTGCTTCGGCATTGGCTTTCTCAAACAAGTCTGCGGCTGCCCCATATGAATTCCTGGCGAAAAGTGAGTCGGCTTTGCTTCGATAACGAGAGGAAGATCCCTGTTGGGCCAGGCAAGGTTGGTTAACCAGGATCAGCAGGAAGAGAAGAATGCGATGGGCCGTGCTCACGAACGACTTGTTAGGGATCAGGATCGAGTATCGACAAACTTAAGTGAATATGAATATTAAGCAGCAGGATTCAAATAACATCCGTTGTGAGGGAAGCAAAATATTCCGAAATATGGAATGTAGACCTGTATGTAGATAACGAGGTCTGAATGTAAAAATGAAATATAAAGTATAACCATTATGTACAGTCGAAATTTCTTTATTGTGCTGGTGATGTTGATGCCTGTCCTTCAGGCAGGGGCGCAGGGAACCATGTTGCTTCGACAGCCCACCATCAGCGATACGCAGATTGCATTTGTCTATGCCAACGACCTCTGGATTGTAGCCAGGGATGGCGGAGATGCAAGAAGATTAACGAGCAACGAGGGGCAGGAGAGTCTTCCGCATTTCTCTCCGGATGGAAAGTACATTGCCTTTACAGGTCAATATGATGGCAACACCGACGTATATGTAATTCCTACTGAAGGTGGACAGCCGGAGAGACTCACCTGGCATCCTGTCGCCGACAATGTTACCGGATGGACTCCTGATGGTCAATACATATTGTTTGCATCTGCACGAGAGGCTGTGCCCACAATGGAATCCAAGATCTTTCGGATCAGCCGGAAGGGCGGGATGGAAGAAGCGCTTGTAATTCCCCGGGCTGTTGCCGGAGAAATTTCAGAGGATGGTAAATACATCGCCTATCAACAGATCGGATTCTGGGACCCTGAATGGAGAAACTACCGTGGAGGTCAGGCCAAACCCATCTGGATTGTTGATCTGAATGATTACTCACTCCAGATGACCCCCCAGACGGACAATGAGAGGCATACGGATCCTGTCTGGTTAAACAAGATTGTGTATTTCCTGTCGGAACGTGATTATGCCAACAATGTGTGGTCATATAATCCAGCGACAAGGGAGTTGAAGCAACAAACCTTTCATAAGGATTTTGACGTCAAGAGCCTGGATGCAGGAGGGGGACAGATTGTTTATGAACAAGGCGGGTATCTTCACTTGTTGGATCCCTCAACGGGCAACTTAAGACAATTGGCGATCAATGTCCGTGGTGATTTTCACTGGGCCAGAGAAAGATGGGAGGATGTGAAACCAACATCGCTTGTCAATGCTTCACTTTCGCCTACCGGCCAGCGGGCGCTGTTCGAATACCGGGGCGAGATATTTACTGTGCCGAAAGAAAAAGGTGACTGGCGCAACATCACCAGGAACTCGGCCGCAGCCGACCGGTATCCATCCTGGTCACCTGATGGAAAGCGGATTGCATGGTTCAGCGATGCTTCAGGCGAATATCAGCTGATGATTGGCGATCAGGAAGGCCTGGAAAAGCCGCGTGTTATTGCATTGCAGAAGCCGACCTTCTTTTTCAAGCCCGCATGGTCACCGGATGGAAAATATATAGCCTTTACAGATACGGATTATAATCTCTGGTATGTGGACGTTGTTACAGGTGTCGCTAAAAAAGCGGACACTGAACGTTATGCTCATCCCAACCGCACTATGAATCCGGTTTGGTCCCCGGACAGCAAGTGGATTGCTTACAGCCGTCTGCAGGATAACCACTTCAAAACGATCAAAGTATTCAACGTTGAAAATGGTCAATCCCTTCAGCTTACCGACGCAATGGCAGATGCCATTTCACCCGTGTGGGATGTCAGTGGTAAGTACTTATACTTTCTGGCCAGCACCAATTACGGTCTGAATACCGGATGGCTGGATATGAGCTCGTACGACCGACCTGTAACAAGAGCGCTTTATGTAATGGTATTGTCCAAGGATGATGCTTCTCCCATTGCTCCCAGAAGTGATGAGGAAAAAGAAAAACCGAAGGAAGACAAGAAAGATGCGAATTCGACCACCACTCCCGTTGTCAAAATTGATATGGAGGGTTTGGCGGGAAGGATCCTTGCCGTAGATATCCCCCAGCGCAACTATACGGCACTCTTCAATAGCCCCGAAGGTTTTCTTTTCTATTCGGAGTCAGTTGTCAACCAACAAGGCCAGACCCTTCACCGGTATAATTTCAAGGATAGGAAAACGGAGGTCTTCCTCACCCCGGTGAATGAAGCGGAAGTCTCATTCGACCGCAAGTCCATTCTGTATAAAAGCAACGGGAACTGGGGTATTCTCGCTACCTCTGACAACAACAAGAAGCCGGGCGACGGCAAGTTGGAGTCTCTGTCGTCGATGAAACTGAAAATCAATCCCATTCAGGAATGGAAGCAGATCTTCAGGGAAGGTTGGCGATATCAGCGTGATTTTCTATATGTAAGCAATGTCCATGGAGCGCCGTGGAATGACGTTTACAAATGGTACAGTCCCTGGCTTGAGCATGTTCGCCACCGCACTGATCTGAATTACATTGTTGATATCCTGGGCGGTGAAGTCTCCATTGGACATTCTTATACCAGCGGTGGCGACTTTCCTGAAATAGCAAACATCCCGGTTGGACTGTTGGGTGCAGACTATGAAATTCAGAATGGACTCTATCGGTTCAAGAAGATCTACAATGGTGAAAGCTGGAATCCTGACGTGAAGGCTCCGCTTCGCGAACCGGGCGTAAATATTCTTCCGGGTGACTTCCTCCTTGAAGTAAATGGCGTTCCAGTATCGGCAAGCGAAAATCTGTTCAGATACTTTGAGGCAACTGCCAATCGGCAGACCAAACTGAAGATAAGTGCGAAGCCAACCGGTGAAGGCGCCCGCGTGGTCACGGTCGTTCCGGTTGAAAATGAAAATCAGTTGAGGAGTTTCGCATGGGTAGAAGGGAACCGTCGCAAGGTAGATGAACTTTCGAAAGGGCAGCTGGCTTATGTCTATCTTCCCAACACTGCCACGCCGGGCTACAACTATTTCAACCGGTATTACTTCGCTCAGCAGGATAAGAAGGGTGCGGTGATAGACGAGCGGAACAATGGAGGAGGATCGGCGGCAGACTACATGGTGGATATCATGTCTCGTCAGCTTCAGGGATACTTTAATTCAAGGGCGGCAGACCATCGGCCGTTTCTCACGCCTAACGCTGGCATCTTCGGACCAAAAGTGATGTTGATCAACGAGAGGGCCGGATCTGGAGGAGATCTTCTGCCGTACATGTTTAACCAGATGAAAATCGGTCCGCTGGTCGGAACCAAAACATGGGGAGGTTTGGTAGGCACCTGGGACACGCCGCCATTTGTCGACGGCGGCCGCATGGTGGCTCCCCGTGGCGGATTCTATGACATCAATGGCAAATGGGCTGTTGAGGGCGTTGGTATTTCGCCCGATGTGGAGGTGCAGCAGACCCCTGCCGATGTGATAAAAGGAAGAGATCCCCAACTGGAAAGAGCAGTTGAAGAAGCCTTGAAACTTCTCAAGACCCAGGCCTTCGAAATCAAGCCGGAACCGGATGCTCCAGTGAAGTATAAACGGCCGAAATAAGAATGATGTGAAAGGTCTGAAAAAACAGGAAGCAATCTCCCGGATTGCTTCCTGCTTATAATGCCCATCCGGACTTATTGGATGGATTCGGCAAGCCACCAAATTTCACTCTTGTATACTTCTCGCAATGGCGCGATCACTTTTCTGATAGCAGTCTGACTGAGATTGGGATGCACTTTATTCCATGCATCATTATATTGGATATCCTTCTCCATGTCGTCCCAATTCTTTTCAGCGGAAGATCGAACAAAGTTATAGTGGGCTGATTTTCCAGCCGGGAACCATACTTCCCAAATAGATGTGCCCTTAATTTTTCCCTGGTTGACCAGCTCTTGTTCCACCGGGACAAAAATTCCGGCAACGATGTTGGAATAGGCATCCGCATTCTCCTGAGAAGTCTTGAAGAACGTGAGGGCATACATGGGTGCCGGCTTTTCATTCTGGGTTGCCGCTTGTGTGCCTTTAACAAGCCTGCCCATTTCAGTTTTCACTTGAACACGTGCATCGGTGGTTGCCTTGATGATGTCGTCGCTCGTTCTTTTGGGGTGTACCGCTTTAATCCATTGTTCGAAATTGCCTTGATCGAACTTTGATGCACTTTCATAATACTCGATCGCAACATAGTTATATTCGCTGCCTTCGCCTGAGAAGTCAACTGAATAAACGGCCCAGTTTGTAATTTCGCCCTGCTTTTTCCGGTACTCGTGGATAGGTTTCCAGATGTCGCGCTCCATCTTCAGATAAGCCTGACCTTTGCCCGCAGGCACTTTGAAAAAAGTCGCGATGAAATAGGGGCCTGGTTGAGGTTGCGCAATCAGCGGGGCTGATACTGCAAGGAGGAATAGCACTGCAAATTGTTTTTTCATAGGATTTGGGTTAAGGATGAGTAGTTGTTTCTAATGTTATAATCTGTGTGATGACAATGTCAGCATCAGCCTGCAGAAGGGGCAGGCTCTTAAATCCTGAGAAGGTGAAGAAGGATCCAGTATTTAGTTAGCTATTATCCTGACTGAGGTCAAGCAACTGTCTAATTCGTAATTGCATTTTCTGCCAAAACGCCTCTAAATACTTATAACTAATTAGCGGTTTCTGGCAGCCGGCCAGATAACCGACCGTGCGCCTGTATATACTGCCATCCCGGATTCCTGAGGAATTGCTAGCTTCCGTATGAAATACTCTTGGTTGCACTATGGCATCTATTCAATTAAGGATTAATGGAGGAATACATACCCTGGACGTGGATCCGCAAATGCCGCTTCTGTGGGCGATCAGGGACTTTGCCGGACTTACAGGTACCAAATTCGGCTGTGGTATTGGCCAATGTGGAGCATGCACCGTTCACCTCGATGGCGTTGCTGTCAAATCCTGCACCCTGCCTGTTTCTGTTGTGCAGGGGAAATCCATCACCACCATTGAAGGACTTTCTCCTGATCAATCGCACCCGCTACAACAAGCGTGGATTGAAGAACAGGTTCCTCAATGCGGCTATTGCCAGTCCGGCCAGATCATGACTGCAGCTGCATTACTTAAGAAAAATCCTCGTCCATCAGACAAGGAGGTGTCCAATGCCATGTCAGGCGTGTATTGCCGTTGCGGCACCTATCCCAGAATAAAGAAAGCGATTACGAAAGCCATCACATTGTCGAAATCATGAAGAAGATCAAGCGGAGAGAATTTATTCAACTGTCAGCGCTCGCATCAGGGGGACTGCTCGTAGTAGGCGTAGCTCCTTCTGAAGGGGGTGAACAAAAGATTGTTAACCTTGTCAATGGCGGGCAGTCACTGAATCAGTTTATATCCATTGGAACAGACAACCATGTGATTCTTTATAACCACCGTCCTGAAATGGGGCAGGGAACATTTGAGTCAATGCCCATGGTATTGGCGGAAGAATTGGAGGTTGACATAAATAATGTGGAGATCCGGCCCTCTGAAGCAAACGAATCCCTTTACGGCAGCCAGATGGTTGTGGGAAGCCGGAGTGTGCAGAGTGAATTTATGATCCTCAGAAAGATGGGGGCTGCCGCACGCACTATGCTGGTGGCTGCAGCTGCGCAGAAGTGGAGTGTGCCTGAAACCGAGTGTTCAGCCAAAGCTGGTATGGTGGTTCATGAGTCCGGCATGCAGGTAACATACGGTGAATTGGTGGAAACGGCATCAAAAATGAAGGCGCCGGAGAATCCCAAACTCAAGGACCCGAAGTCTTTTACCATTATAGGAAAATCAACCCGCCGTCAGGATATACCGGTGAAAACCAACGGCAAGGCAATTTTTGGGATTGATGTTAAAGTGCCGGGAATGAAGTATGCCTGCATTGAGCATTGCCCGGTATGGCTGGGGAAAATAGGCAGTTATGATAAAAATGCAGCGCTCAAAGTTCCTGGCGTTACCCACGTGGAGGAGACGCAGCGCACGGTATGGGGAAGAAAGGTGGATGCGGTCGCGGTTCTCGGCGATAACTACTGGTCAGCGATGCAGGGCAAGAAGGCCCTTAATGTACAGTGGGATGACAACGGATTGGGCGGCATTAACTCTGCCACCATCGTGAACCAATTTCGTGAAGAGGCAAAGAAGTCGGGTGAGGTTCTTCATTCCGTTGGAGATACAGAATCCGTTTTTCAGCGAGGTGGGACAATGGTGGAGGCAAGCTATGAACTTCCTTACCAGGCGCATGTTCCCATGGAGCCTATGAACGTCGTGGTGAACATGACCGAGAATGCCGCAGAGTTTTGGGGATCGACACAACATCCCAACGGAGTGAGGACATTCTTATCAACAAAATACGGCATACCCAGGGAGAACATCAGGATCAATTACACTTTTATGGGAGGTGGGTTTGGAAGACGATCGATGACAGACGTAGTGGAGGAGGCCGCCGACCTTTCGTTAAAAATAAATGCGCCGGTAAAACTGATCTGGCCCCGTGAAGAAGATCAGACACAGGGACCTTTTAGAAATTGTTCGCTGAATGTTTGTCGCGCCGTTCTCAACAGCGAAGGCAACATTGAGGCCCTGGAGCATAAGATTGTAACACAAGAAATCAATAATCAGACGGGTGATAACAACAAGGCCGGCAGGCAAATCATGGGTGGGGTCACAACGGAGTATCAGATTCCAAACATGACGGTCCGTGGTGTCCTTCAGAAATTGCACATTCCGATTTCGTATTGGAGGGCTGTTTACCATTCCACCAATCCATTTGCACATGAGTCTTTCATCGATGAACTCGCTTTCAAGGCGGGAAAGGATCCATTGGAATTCAGGATGTCGATGATGCAGAATCATGAGCGGTACAACCGACTGCTCAATGAGACAGCGAGGATTACCAACTGGAGATCAGGCAAGAGACCCGGCACCGGGAGAGGGGTGGCGTTGGTGGAAAGATCGGGCGCCCATTTCGTAATGGTTGTTGAAGTTCAGAAGAAGGAGGGCCTGATCCGTCCCGTGAAGGTGACTACGGTAATCGATGTTGGAATTTGCGTGAACCCCGATACGGTGAAGGCGCAAGTCGAGGGATCTGTGATTATGGGACTTGGGGCTGTTTACGCAGGATTGACAGTTAACAACGGACGGATTGTTGAACAGAACTTCGACCGGTATCCCATATTGAAATTCAATCAGTGTCCTGAAATCGAGACGCATATTCTTGAGAGCACAAATGCACCTGACGGAGCAGGAGAGGCTGGTCTCCCAACCATAGCGCCTGCTTTTGCGAACGCCATCTTTGATCTCACCGGGCGAAGGATAAGGAAATTGCCCATGACGCAGGAGGATCTCAAAGCGTAGCGGACAGGGATGAGTGTCACCACTCCGAGTTGATTTCAGAGCTTACTACCGAAAATTATGTCCAAAGATGGCCATAACTGCCATTGAGTGCCGTACGGGTATTTGCCGTAGGAAAGACTGTATCCGCCTCTGATTCGGAACGAGCCTCCGACAATCCACATGACGGCGCCGGTATTTTCAAAGAAGAAGTTATTTTCCTTGCGAAGGAT